>QKJM01000914.1 GCA_003249315.1 Archangium sp. | reverse complement strand
CGACAGCAGGGAGGACGCCGTCCACCTGATGGGGCGTGTGGTGCTGTCCATGCCGGACCGGGAGTTTCCCGCCCTGGAGCGCGAGCTCACCTCGAGTGGGGTGCTGGAGAAGCTGCTCACCAGCAACGAGCCCGGCAAGGTGCTGCTGGGGCAGGCCTTCACCCAGAAGGCGCTCGCCTCGTTTCCCCTCTGGCTCGACCTGCTCGAATCCCTGCCCACCTTCCACCTGGGGCGAGAGGGCGAGACGACACACCTGTTGAACGTGCCGTCCGGACAGGTTCCCACGACGCTGGTGGCGCCGGAGGCGTGGAAGCCGGAGCATGGCGTGCGCCTGGGGGAGGAGCCCGCGCTGCCGGGTGAAGAGGCTGGAGCCGCGAAGCGCACGGCGCTGTACTTCCAGCCGGTGAGACATGAATTCGAGGCGCGCTACCTCTCCTCGTCGGAAGAGGCGCCACGCAGCCGCGCCCTGCACCCGCTGGAGTGGGTGCGGGTGGAAGTCCATGGGCCCCAGCCGCGCACGCACCTCATGACGGCCATGGAGCTGGCCCTGCTCGCCACCGTGCCGGACACGTCGCTGCTCTGGTCGGCGGTGGGCCGCATCGGTGAGCTGCACATGACACACGGCGCCGTGTCGGCGCTGGCCCGGGCGCCGCTGGTGGCAGGGGTAACGGCCACCGCGACTCGAGGAGACACGGCGGCGGCGCGTCAGGCGGCGGTGCGCCAGTTCGTGGGCCGCATGTCGCTGGTGACGACGATGGCGGTGGTGGACACGCACCGCGACGAGCTGTCGAGGACGCGGGCGGGACGGGAGTTCCTCGCGGTGCATGACCTGGCCATGCTCGCTCTGGCCGGGAGGGACATCCACAAGCTCGCCACGTCGGGCATCCTGCGCGAGCTGGCACACCGGGGAGCACTGGTGTTGAGCCAGTCTGGCGCGAGGGCCTCCGCCGGACTGCGCGAGTCGGTGGAGTCGACGCGGGCCCTGGCGAAGACGCTGGAGCGGATGCTCGCCGAGGGCAAGGCGATTGCCACACCGGAGGGACTGAAGTTCCCCCTCCCGGGAGGGGCCGAGTCCTTCAAGCAGACCTTCTTCGCCATCCGGGGGGAGATGGCGGCGGCACGCGCCCTCGGTGGCATGCGCGGCGCGGGGCTGGCTCTCCAGGAGGCCGAGAAGGTCCTGGGCGCGCTGAAGCTCCTGGCGGGGCAAAGCAAGGAGCTGGCGCTTGCCTATAACGCGGTGGCGCGGCGCGCGGCGGCCCTGCCGGCGGACAAGGCCCAGTTGTACCTGGCCGCAGTGGAGTCGCTGCGTGCATCCGCTCCCGGAGCGGCGATGAAGCCGGCTCTGGCGGACTTGTTGAGGCGCTCGGGGGCCAGGAGCCTGGCGGAGCCGCTCGCGTTCATGGAGGACGCGCGGTGGCTCCTCGGCCACCCGGAGCTGGACGTCGAGGCAGTGAGGGCTCTGGCGAAGAAGACGCGCGAGGGCAGCATCGACCTGGGCTGGTTGCGCTCGACGAGGCTGCCCCCCGAGGACATCAACTTCATGGCCAGGGACAAGAGGATGACGTGGAATCAATTCAAGCAGGCAGCGGCGGAGCCGGGCGACTGGAGGCTACAACGGCGGGCGCGTGAGCGACTCCGGGGAGTCGCTGGGGAGATGTTGACGGAGCACAATGCGCGCAAGCTCTTTCCTGGTTACCGAATGACCGGGCGGCAAGTGACGCTGGAAGGAGGGCACGTCATCGACTACGAGTTGGCCTCAATGGATGGCCTGAAGCTTCGACTCGGAGTGGAGGTGAAGGGCTGGAACGAAAACAGGTGGCGCAAGGCGCTCGATGCGTGGGAGGCCAGGGCGAGAGGCAGGAAGCTTGATGAAGGCCAGGAGGCGCTAATTGAATCGCTTCAGCACCTGCTCGACCAACTCGCCGATGCGGGGAAGGCACCTCGCGGAAAGCCACTTCTCGTCAGCACAAGCAAGCTGAGTGAGCCGACCATGTCCAAGCTGAAACACTTCCTGTCGAATAACGCACCGGATACGAAGCTCATTCAGATAGAGGAAGCGAAGATGCTGGAAAAGACGAAGCAGTTGCGCGCGGCGTTGGGCCTGCCGGAGAAACTGTCTGGAGGTGCGCCATGAGCCGCCACACCATTTGGGCGATACTGGCTCCAGGCGAACTCGCCTGGGTGGAGAGTCGCGCCCATGACACATTGGTTCTGGAGGATGAGGAGGAACGGCCCCTGCCCTTCGAAATCGTCCCGGGCCGTGGCCGCTACCATGCCATCTTGGGTCTGGATGACGAGCGCGTTGGAGTGGAGATGGATGTCGCCCAGCAACTGTCTCTTGAGTGTGAGGGGCCTGTGTACTCATTCGAGTGCGCCAAGGAACCTTGGAACATCATGTCGTTCCGAAACGGCATAGGAAAGGTCGAGGAGGAGCGGACTCTCGAGTCCCTGGCGAGATCTCTTGACTGTCCGTTACCAGACGACGAGGAATCCTCGAACCGGCCCCAGAGGAAACCGCTGCGGAGCGTCGCCTTGTTGGAGGGAGTCCAGGCACAAGAGGCGCGTCGTCTGTTGGAAGAGATTCATGGTGAGCCACTCATCCCGGGGGCCTACCGTTTCGTGGACACCCCGCGAGGGCTCCTCCTCGCGGGCGGAATACACGATCTGGGGTTCGCTCACATCAATCTATCGGAGCGGCTCCCTCATGCGACTGTGTACGGTGTAACTGCCTCACCGAGCCTGGACTTCTTCTCTGTCCAGGTCATGCGGGGAGCAGCGGGCATCGGAGAGTTCGTGCAACCGCCTCATACGTTTCCGTCCCCGGAAACTATAAGCGAGATAAAGGGCGAGAGTTCGCCCGAGCGGATTCTCGCGGCCCTGGGCATCCCCGCGGAGTGGTTTCAGAATGAGTGATCATCGCCCTCAAGGGAAGGTCACGCCATCAATGGTGACGCCATGGCGTCCCTCCGCGTCCCACAGCTTGAGCGTGAAGGACCCCTGGATCTCCTGCTCCGTCAGTGTGGTCTCCACCACCAGCGTGCCCAGCAGTCCTATCTCGATGGCGTCCGACGGCAGGACGTCCAGCCGCTTCACCTCCTCACCGTCCCGCATCAACACCGCCCCCTCGACCGCCCAGGCCTTCGGAGCATGATTCTTCAACCCCAGTTCCACCGCCACCTGAACCAGCGGCAAACGAGCGTCCCCCTGGAGGGTATCCGAGCGGAAGCTGGTGACCCAATACGGGCTCAGAGAACTCTTCGACGAAGCTGGGAGTCGCCATACGACATCCTTCGACAGGACGCCTCGGCTGCGTGCCCCCCCGCTAGAGAGCAGCCGCCCGAGACCACCGCCGCGCACGGACAGCAGTTGCGCCTGCTCTTCCCTGCATTGCAGAGCCTCCGCTCTGGCCTGGATCGCTTCCTGCTGGTAGGCCGCAAGCGTGCGGGGCTTGCGCGATACCTCCACCTGTCGCTCTGCCTGGGAGGGATGAACGACTAGGATGAAGGTCACGCTCTCCGGGGCCGCACCATCCTTGAAGTGCGCAGTCAGGGAGATCCGCTCCCCGTCATACACCTCCGCCGAAGGGACGATCGTGAGGCCAGTCTCGCCCCAGTGAAGGCTGACCCGGTGGCCCTCCTTCAATGTCACCCAGGACAGCCTCGAATCGAAGAGCACGGTGGTGGCCTTTCCTGAGCGAACGCATATCGCGT
>QKJM01000405.1 GCA_003249315.1 Archangium sp. | reverse complement strand
CGCGAGCAGGTGACACGGATGCAATGGGCGCCGGGAGAGCCAGACATCCCAGGAGAAGTACTGGCGGAGCTGTACGACGTGCGACCGCGCGTGGAGTGCATCACATGCCACCGCTGAAGCCCGACACCTTCCGGCTGCCGGTGCTGCACGAGCGTCCACGGACCTGGCGCAGCCTGGAGGAGGCGCGCTCCCCAACTCATCCACAACCCGAGTTCCCCCCGGGAGCCACCGAGCCGCCCGAAGGAATCGACCGACGCCTCTTCCTGCAACTGGCGGGGACGACGGCGGCGCTGGCGGGGCTGGCCTCGTGCAAGCCACCGCATGAGCGGGTGATGCCGTACTCGCGCCATCCGCCGCCGGGGGTGATACCGGGGCTGCCACAGGACTACGCCACGGCCTTCCCACAGGACGGCTACGCGTACGGGCTGGTGGTGAGGAGCCGAGAGGGCAAGCCCATCAAGGTGGAGGGCAACCCGGACCACCCGGCGAGCCTGGGGGCGACGAACCTCATCGCCCAGGCGCTGCTGATGGACCTGTACGACCCGACGAGGGCGAAGAGCATCCTCACGCTGGACGGGCAACTGGCCTCGAGGAAGCGCTACCTCGAGGAGCAGACGGATCGGGCGAGGAAGCTGGAAGAACAAGGCGGAGAGGGCCTGTGGTTCCTGCTCGAGCCCACCGCCTCGCCGACGCGGAAGGCCGTGCGAGACCGCATCAAGGAACGCTTCCCCAAGGCCCGAATCCAGACATGGCTCGCGGTGTCCCGGGGAAACACCTACGAGGGCGCGAGAGTCGCCTTCGGCCGACCGCTGGAGACGCGGGTGAGGTGGGAGGAGACGCGGGTGGCGCTGGCGCTGGACGCGGACTTCCTGGGGCAGGGCCCGTACCAGCTCCGCGACGCGCGGGATTTCGTGCGCACGCGAGAGCCCGAGGCGGAGCGGATGAGTCGCCTCTACGTGGCCGAGTCACACTTCACGGTGACGGGGATGTTCGCGGACCACCGCTTCCGGATGAGGCCCACGGAGGTGGAGCGCTTCGCGGTGGCGGTGCTGGGCGAGCTGGCGCGGATGCACGGCCTGCCGATGCTGGAGCGCTTCCAGGAGCTGGCGCCCGAGTGGCCCGAGCGCTCGCGCGAGGTGAAGGCCGTCGCGAAAGACCTGGCGAGGCACGGGGACAGGGCCGTGGTGGTGGCGGGCCACCGACAGCCGCCGCGAGTACACGCGGTGGCGCACGCGCTCAACGCGGCGCTGGGCAGCCAGAGGCGGATGACGGAGTACCACGAGCCGATGCTGGACTCGCTGGACACGCGCGAGCTGAGCGAGCTGGTGAAGGCCGCGAGGGCGGGGCAGGTGGACACGCTGGTGATGACGGCGTGGAACCCCGTGTACACGGCGCCGGCCGAGGTGGACTTGCAGGAGGCGCTGAAGAAGGTTCCGAACGCGGTGTACCTGGCGCCGCGAAGGGACGAGACGGCCGAGCAGGTGCGGTGGTACCTCCCGGAGGCGCACCTGCTGGAGTCCTGGGGAGACGCGCGGGCGCAGGACGGGACGGCGAGCATCATCCAGCCGCTCATCTCGCCTCTGTACCAGGGGCTGACGGAGCTGGAGGCGCTGTCCCCGTTCGCGGGCGTGCCGGACATGTCGCCGTACCACCTGGTGCGCGAGCACTGGAAGGCACGAAGCACGCTGGACACCTTCGACGAGGACTGGGAGCAATGGCTGGCGGTGGGAGTCATTCCGGGCACGGAGACGCCCGCGGTGACGCCGGAGCTGGACTGGGAGTCAGTGGCCGCCTCGGTGCGAGCCTTCACCCCACGCGAGCCCGAGGCCTACGAAATCAACTTCCTACCCGGCTACAAGGTGCATGACGGGAGGTACTTCGACAACGCCTGGCTGCAGGAGTTACCGGAGCCGCTGACGCAGCTCTCCTGGACGAACGCGGCGCTCCTGAGCCCGAGAACAGCGAAGAAGCTGGACGTCGAGCCGAGGGACATGCTCCGCCTCACCTACCGTGAGCGGACGCTGGAGGCGGCGGTCTACATCCTGCCGGGGCACGCGGACGACACGGTATCGCTCGAGCTGGGCTACGGGCGGCTCGGCCCTGAGCCGACGCGGGAACAGCTCGGCTTCAATGCCTACCAGGTGAGGCACGGTGACGCCCCGTGGTTCGACGGGGGCCTGCGGGTGGAGAAGCTGGGAGGCAGCTACCCGCTGACGACGATGCAGGACCACTGGGGGATGAACGGGCGCGAGGTAGCGCTGCAGGACGAGCTGGAAGAGTACCTGGAGAAGAAGCCGGGGTACCTCCAGCACCTGAAGGGCCCGGTGCGAACGCTGTACGAGCCCTTCCGATACGCGGATGAAACCTACAAGTGGGCGATGGCGGTGGACCTCAACCGGTGTACGGGGTGCGCGGCGTGCATGGTGGCGTGCCAGGCGGAGAACAACATCCCGGTGGTGGGGCGAAGGCAGGTGGAGCTGAGCCGGGAGATGTACTGGCTGCGGGTGGACCGCTACTTCAAGGGAGACGAGCACCAACCCGAGGCGATTCCGCAGCCGATGATGTGTCAGCACTGCGAGATGGCGCCGTGCGAGTACGTGTGCCCGGTGAACGCCACCGTCCACTCGGACGAGGGCCTCAACGAGATGATCTACAACCGCTGCATCGGCACGCGGTACTGCAGCAACAACTGCCCCTACAAGGTCCGTCGCTTCAACTACCTGGACTACCACGGGAACCTGAAGCCGGTGGAGCACCTCAACTCCAACCCGGAAGTCACGGTGCGGAGCCGAGGGGTGATGGAGAAGTGCAGCTACTGCGTGCAACGGATTGAGCGGGCCCGCATCGCCGCGCGCATCGAGCGCACGCCCATCGACACCAAGGCGCTCCAGACGGCCTGCCAGGAGGTGTGTCCCACGGAGGCGATCGTCTTCGGCTCGCTGCACGAGCCGGACTCGCCGGTGGCGAGGCTGCACCAGAACCCGAGACACTACGCGGTGCTGCACGAGCTGGGGACGCAGCCGCGCACGGCGTACCTGACGCGAATCAAGAACCCCAACCCGGAGCTGACGGATGGCTGAGGGCTCGGCGACCCCGACGAAGGATCCGCTCGAGCCCACTCCGCTGATTCAGGGGAGGCAGAGCGAGGAGAGCCTCACGGACTCGCTCCTGCTGCCGGTGCAGCGCCGGGCGGGGAAGGTGTGGTGGGGGCTGTTCTGGCTGTCCCTGGCGGGGACGCTCCTCTTCTTCACGGCGATGACCGTGACGTTCACGGTGGGCATCGGCGCGTGGGGCAACAACATCCCGGTGGCGTGGGCCTTCGCCATCATCAACTTCGTGTGGTGGATCGGCTTCGGCCACGCGGGGACGCTCATCTCCGCCATCCTGGTGCTCTTCCAGCAGAGGTGGCGCGCATCGGTGAATCGCTTCGCCGAGGCGATGACGCTCTTCGCGGTGACGCAGGCGGGCCTCTTCCCGGTCTTGCACCTGGGCCGACCATGGCTCTTCTACTACCTGGTCCCCTACCCGAGCACCCTCCAGGTCTGGCCGCAGTTCCGCAGCTCGCTGCCGTGGGACTTCGCGGCCATCCTCACGTACTTCACCATCTCGCTGCTCTTCTGGTACCTGGGGCTGATACCGGACCTGGGGGCCGCGAGGGACCGGGCGAAGACGCCGAGGCAGCAATTCTGGTACGGGCTGGCCTCGCTGGGGTGG
>QKJM01000800.1 GCA_003249315.1 Archangium sp. | reverse complement strand
GCCCTGCTCGAGCTCCACCGTGGGGTGTGTCCCCAGCAGGCGGGCGAGCCCTCGGAACGCGAGCCAGATGCCGAACGCGGCGACCAGCCCGCCGAAAACCACCTTGGACAGTCCGACGGCGACGAGGAGCAGGTTCATGGAATGGGGAGGCAGTCTAGGAGGAAGTCGGAGGACACGGAATCATTCCAGGAGCGTCATACCTGGCGGGCGGGAGAGCGCCTGCCCCGGTGGGAGTCTGCCCGGTTCATCCACCGGGGCTCACGGGCGCGCACCGCGCAGCCGCCACACGTGGAAGGTGTGCAGCAGCCGCCCACGGTACTCGCCGCGCAGCAACTCCGGGCCCTCCACCGAGGCGAAGCGCGCGGTCAGCTCGCTGGGAGGTTCCTTTCCCTCGGACACCCAGAGGGCGTCCTGTTCCGGCGTCAGCGTAGGCTCCGGCCACAGGTCGTACTGGCTGAAGCGGGCCTGCCCCGCGGTGTCCACGGGCAGCCCCGAGTAGTACGCCACCTGCGAGGCGAACTGGTAGCTGGGGGCGTAGGCCACCGTCACCCCCTCGCGCGGGAGCGTGGAGAGCACCGTCCAGCCGTGGGTGCGCGCCAGCGGCACGTCGCGCTGGAAGCGCAGCACGGGGAAGAGGAGGTGCGTGCTCACCGCCAGCACGAGGGCCAGGTTGCCGAGGGCCGCTGCGCGGAACCACCCGGCGCGCATCCCCGCCACGCCCACGCAGGCCGAGAGGTACGCGGCGGCCGGCCAGTTGGCCTCCCCCCGCGCCCGGAAGGAGGCATAGCCGAACAGCAGCAGGGGCGCCGCCGCCGCCGCGCGCAGGAGGAACTGCTCCTTCGGGCCTCGGGCCACGTACACCAGCGTCAGCGGCAGCAGCACCGGCCCGCCCAGCGCGAGCTGCCCGGCGAGGAACTCCCCGAAGGTGCGCCACCCGCCCACGCCTCCCAGCCCGTGCTTCAACTGGAAGGCGAAGCCCACCCAGTCGCGCTGCGCGTTCCACAGCACCACCGGGAGGAAGAGGAGCACGCCCAGTAGCGCGGTGAGCCACGCCCCAGCCGGTAGCCGGCGGTAGCGCACGGCGGCGGCGACGAAGGCCGCGGCCAGCAGCACCCCCGGGTACTTGGACAGCAGCGCCAGCCCGCACGCCAGCCCCGCCAGCACCCACCGCTCGCGGTACAGCGCCCACAGCGCCAGCACCCAGAAGAGGAGCAGCGGCGTGTCCGGCGTGGTCCACACCCCGGCCAACACTCCCGCGGGCACCACGCTCCACAGCGCCGCCGCGCGCCAGGCCGCCTCGCGGGTGCCGTACACGTCCCTCGCCAGCCCCCACACCGCCGCCACCGTCCCCGCCCCGCACAGCAGCGCCGTGGGCCGGATTCCCAGCGCGGCGATCAGCCACGCCACCAATGGCGGATGGTCGTAGTAGCCCCAATCCAGGTGCCGGGCCCACTGCCAGTAGTAGGCCTCATCGAAGTAGACGTCCGTGCCCAGCGCCAGCGCGAGTCGCACGCCGGCACTCACCGCCAGCAGCACGAAGCAGAGCGTCACGGAAGAGGAGTCCAGGTGGGAGCGCGCGGGTGACACACCCCGGACAAAGCGCACTGGCGGGCCTTTGCCCAGCCCCTTCTTTGCCTCTCCCTGAACGCTCGGCTCCGTCCCCGGTTACACGCACGCACAGAGTCGCTTGCTCCTTCCTCCGGTGGCTCTTATCTCCCTGTGTCACCTCGCACCTGGAGCGTTCCATGCCGAACCGCCTCGCGAACGAGCCGTCCCCGTACCTGCGGCAGCACGCCGACAACCCGGTGGACTGGTACCCCTGGGGCGAGGAGGCCTTCGCGCGCGCCCGGGCGGAGAACAAGCCCATCCTCCTCTCGGTGGGCTACTCCGCCTGCCACTGGTGCCACGTCATGGCCCACGAGTCCTTCGAGGACCCGGCCATCGCCCGGAAGATGAACGACTGGTTCATCAACGTGAAGGTGGACCGCGAGGAGCGGCCGGACGTGGACCAGATATACCAGGGCGTGGTGCAGCTCCTGGGCATGGGCGGTGGGTGGCCGCTGACCGTCTTCCTCACGCCGGACCTGCTGCCCTTCTACGGGGGCACCTACTTTCCGCCGGCGGACAGGTACGGGCGGCCGGGCTTGCCCAAGGTGCTGGAGACGTTGCACGACGTCTGGGAGACGAAGCCGGACCACGTGAGGCGTCAGGCGGAGGAGTTCCGCGAGGGGCTGGGCGAGCTGGCGAGCTACGGCCTGGACGCGACGCCGGCGGTGCTGACGGGGGAGGATCTGGTGTCCATGGGCGAGGCCCTGCTGCGCCGGGTGGACTCGGTACACGGCGGCTTCGGCGGGGCGCCCAAGTTCCCCAACCCGATGAACATGGCGCTGCTGCTGCGGGCCTGGCGGCGCGACAGCGGCAACGAGGCCATGAAGCAGGCGGCGCTGCTGACGCTGGAGCGGATGGCGCTGGGCGGCATCTACGACCAGCTCGGCGGCGGCTTCCACCGCTACTCGGTGGATGAGCGGTGGACGGTGCCGCACTTCGAGAAGATGCTCTACGACAACGCGCAGCTCCTCCACCTGTACGTGGAGGCGTACCAGCTCGAGCCCCGGCCGCTGTGGCGCAAGGTGGTGGAGGAGACGGCCGAGTACGTGCGGCGGGAGATGACGGACGCGCGCGGTGGCTTCTTCGCCACGCAGGACGCGGACAGCGAGGGCGAGGAGGGGAAGTTCTTCGTCTGGAACCCGGAGCAGGTGCGCGCGGTGCTGCCTCCGGAGCTGGCCGAGCTGGCGCTGGGCCACTTCCGCATCTCCCCGGCGGGCAACTTCGAGCACGGCAACACGGTGCTGGAGGTGGTGCTGAGCGCGGAGGAGCTGGCGCGGGACTTCCAGCTACCGGTGGAGGAGGTGGAGCGGCGGCTGGCCGAGGCGCGCCGGCTCCTCTTCGAGGCGCGAGGGCAGCGGGTGAAGCCGGGGCGGGACGAGAAGGTTCTCGCGGGCTGGAACGGGCTGATGATTCGCGGGCTGGCCTTCGCGGGCCGTGTCTTCGAGCGTCCGGACTGGGTGGCGCTGGCCCGGCGGGCGGCGGACTTCGTGCTGACGGAGATGTGGGACGGGGAGAACCTGTTCCATGCGTACCAGGAGGGGCAGGCGCGGATTCCTGGCTTCCTCGAGGACTACGGCGACCTCGCCGCGGGGCTGGTGGCGCTGTACCAGGCCACCTTCGACACGACGTACCTGGAGGCGGCGGACGCGGTGGCGAAGGAGGCGGTGGCCCGCTTCTGGGATGCGGAGAAGCGCGCCTACCTGACGGCGCCCCTGGGGCAGCAGGACCTGGTGGTGGCCAACTACGCCACCTTCGACAATGCGTACCCCTCGGGGGCCTCGACGTTGACGGAGGCGCAGGTGGCGTTGATGGCGCTGACGGGGGACGCGCAGCACCGGAGCCTGTCGGAGAGCTACGTGTCTCGGATGCGGGAGCAGCTCGTGCGCAACCCCATGGGCTATGGACACCTGGCGCTGGCGGCGGACGCGCTGCTGGAGGGCGCGCCGAGCGTCACCCTGGTGGGCTCCGGCGAGGCGGTGGCGCCCCTGCTGGCGGTGACGCGGTCCACGTATGCGCCGACCTTCACCTTCACCTGGAAGGAGCCAGGGAAGCCGGCCCCGGCGCTGCTGCGTGAGAGCTTCGAGGGGCGCGAGCCGGTGGACGGTCAGGGC
>QKJM01000918.1 GCA_003249315.1 Archangium sp. | reverse complement strand
GAAATCCTCGGACGAGCGCCCCGGCAATTCCGGTACCTGGTACTTCAGCGTCGGTGGCATTGCCTGTGGAACGCGCACCTTCATGGTGAAGGCGTACCCCATGGTCATCGACAGCAATGACAATCGAACCACGTGCTGGGCCGCGCCCAACACGGTCTCGCAGTCCGTTACCGAGGCGTGCCCTGGCGGCACCTGGAATCTCATGTACACGGAGAACTGCTACGACTTCTTCATGCAGTCGTGCTACGAGCACAACTTCAGCTCCTACTGCCCCTCCAATCCACAGGGCAAGGCTTGCTCGACGCTGGGGGCGAGCTGCTATTACGTGTTGAGCGGCAGCACCTTCGAAAGGTACCGGTGCCAGTGACGCGCGGCATCTGGAAACCGCTTCCGCTCATGGAGGCGGAAGCGGTTCGGGCGTCTTGACTTCTTGGGGGCTGGGTTGCCGTTGCGGACGCGCTCCCCATCCTCCAGGATGTGTCGCCTTTCCAACCCGCTCGACTCCTTCCGAGTACTCACTTGTCCGCTCTCTCCCGCCGCCATGTTCTCTTGACGGGTACCACTCTGGCCGCTGCTACGATGGCCACCCGTTGCACTCCCCAACCACCGGACTCAGGTACCCCCATGCCCCAGCCAGGAGATACCAAGGCCATCGCCGAGAGCTGTTATCAGGCCGCCCTTCGGGGGGCGGACTGGCTCGAGGGCCAGTTGGACGAGACGGGCAGCTTCGGTCCGGAGGCCCAGGATCTGGCCGCCTATTACAAGGCCCCCGCCGCCATGCATCGGGCGGGGCGGACCCGCGCGGCCGTCAGGCTCCTCGAGCACGTCCGGGCCACCTATCAGCAACCGGATGGGGACTTCCTCACCCGCCCTGGACTGAAGACGGATGACCCCGTCCTCTCCCAGTACCCGGGCTACATGAACGGCTGGCTGACGATGGGGGCCCATCTCTCTGGACGCTTCGACGTGAGCCTGCGCGGTTGGGCCTTCTTCCGCGACTACAGGGATCCCTCCTCGGGTGCCAGCGTGCTCGAGGGCCCCTGGAGCGAAGGGACGACGAGCCCTCGCGAGATGCTGATGACGGCCCACCTGGGCCTCGCTGCCCTGTACCTGGGGGAGCTCCCGGTGGCGATGGCCGCGGGAGAGGCGCTCCTGCGCTTCCTGGAGGTCCAGCCGGCCCCGACGGAGCGGCTCTACCTGCGAGTGGATGGCGCGGGTGCTCCCGTGACGAGCTTCCCCGCGGAGGCCGCCTTCTTCCATGTGGTGGAAGCCTCCAGCGCGGGCCAGGGATGGTTCTTCGTGGGTTATCCCATCGCCTTCCTCTCGTTGCTGTATGGCGCCACGAGCGACGCGCGCCACCTGGAGGGAGCCCGCTCCTACGCGGACTTCACCTTGCGCTGCGGAGAGCGCCTGACGAGCGAGCACTTCGGCCACAAGGTGGGCTGGGGCGCGGCCCTGCTCGCACGTGCCACGGGGCTGGCTCGCTACCGCATCCTCGCCGAGGCCGTGGCCCTCAACCTGCTCGCCACCCAGGCCTCCGACGGTGGCTGGCTGCCCACCGAGCCTCGTGTGTCACGGCTCGATCAGTCCGCCGAGGTCATCCAGTGGCTCCTCGGAATCTCCTCGCTCCTCGACCCCGCCGACAACGGTTGAGTACAGGAGGAACGGGGCGGGCCACGTGGCCATCCAGCACGCCGTGGTCGCCTCGCCCCTCCTGGAGGTGAACGCCTTGACGCTCGGAGAAGCCCTACCGGCCGTGGAGGCCTGCTCTCCACAGCCGGTGCGTTGGAGCGCCGCTCAGGGCGCGTACAGGTCCGCGTCGCGGCTGTTGAACGTGGCGCCGTCGCCTCCGCCAGTCAGGAGGAGGCTCCCCGTATCCAGCATCGTCGCGGTGTGGTCCGCGCGTCCCGAGTTCATGAGTCCCGCGCTGCTCCAGGTCTGCGTCGACGGATCATACTGCTCGGCGCTATTGAAGATGGTGGACTTGTGGGAGATGGGGTGGATGCCAGCCCCGCCCGCCACCAGGACATTGCCCGAGGACAGCCGCGTGGCGCTGCTCTTCCTTCGAGACGAGAGCATGGTCGCGGGGGTGCTCCAGGTATTCGTGTAGGGATTGTACTCCGTCGACGTGCCGTTCCCGCTCACCAGCACGTTCCCGGAGCGGAGCAGCGTCGCGTCGTGGTCCGAATGGGTGGTAGGCATGTCCGCCACCCGCGTCCAGCTCCCCGTGGCGGGATCGAAGACCTCCGCGCTCGTGAGCCACCCGGTCGGCGAGGAGCCTCCCGTCACCAGCACCTTGCCCGTCTCCAGCAACGTCGCCGTGTGTCCGCTACGCGCCTCCGACAGCGTCCCCGCCGGGCTCCAGGTGCCCGTATTCGGATCATACAGCTCGGCCGTCGCGGACGCCGCGTCGCCCCCCATGCTACCCACCACCAGCACCTCGCCCGTGTACAGCATGGTCGCCGTGTGACCATACCGGGCGTGGGCCATGGGCGCGCCGGTATGCCAGACTCCCTGGTAGGGGTTGTACAGCTCCACGGAAGCCCGGATGCCTCCGTTGCCCTTGCCTCCAGTGATCAGCACCTCCCCCGAGTACAGCCGCGTCGCCGTATGGTCCTGGCGATCCTGGGACATGGAGGGAGCAGCGCGCCACGTGCCCGTGGACGGACTGTAGATTTCGGCGCTCGCGACCGGTCCGATCGGATAGCCGAGGGGGGCGCCCGAGTAGCCTCCGCTCACCAGCACTTCTCCAGAGTAGAGCATCGCCGCCGCGTGATACATGCGGCTCATGCTCATGCTTCCCGTCGCGGTCCACGTTCCCTCCTCCAGGGACGCGCTCCGGGTCGTGAGCGGCATGGCCTCGGTGGCGTCCTCCGGTTGGCAGCCCGTCGCACCCGATACGAGCCCGGCTACCAGCAGTGGCATGCGAAGCATTCTGTGAAGCATGGATTCCTCTTTCGCGAAGTCACCCACGTCAATGTGGAGGACCGTATTGTCATTATCGCGAAAGCGCGAATAGCGAGAAGTGAAGTTATATTATGTTTTCCAGAAACCGGGATGTGGCCGAGGGAACGAAGTCAAGAGCGAATCACGCACTCGTTTCGGGAGGTGGGGAGGTTCGCGGATTCTGTATGACTTTGTATGAAATCCTGTTTCAGCGGCGTCGCGCGAGCAGCCAGGGGGTTGCAGGACTCACGTGGACCGGGCGCACGAGGGCGGCGCTCGCCCAATACCCAGGGGAGAACGTGACGGGGTATTGGATTTTTACATGTTTTATGGGAAAGTGGGTTTTATCCACTTTGGTGGTTTTCAATCCAACCGCTTCACCCGCAGGAAGGAATCGAACGATGAGAAGACACCTGGCGAGCCTCTCCGTCTGTGCGCTGTTACCCGGACTGCTGTTGGGATGTGGAGACACCTCCGAGGCCATGGGAGCCGAGCCCGGGGAGGCCCTGGGGACGCAGGAGGCCGCGCTGTGCTCCGGACTGAGCGTCACCTCGCTCGTCATCTCGGACGCGAGCACGTATCAGGGGACGATGGCCGCGGTGGGCACCTGGGCGGTGTCCCAGTTCGCCAACGCGGTGCGTCTGGAGTACTACGTGGATGGGGTCCTGAAATCCTCGGACGAGCGCCCTGGCAATTCCGGCACCTGGTACTTCAGCGTCGGTGGCATTGCCTGTGGAACGCGCACCTTCATGGTGAAGGCGTACCCCATGGTC
>QKJM01000232.1 GCA_003249315.1 Archangium sp. | reverse complement strand
GGGCTACCGCTATGTGAACCTGCGGGGCTCGGACGCGTACATGCGAGCGGTGGAGGAAGGGCGGCTTCCGGAGTCGAGTCGCGAGACGCTGGGCCCGGAGGAGCTCTTCGCCGAGCGATTGAGCATGGGGTTGCGGCTCTGCTCCGGGGTGGACTGGGAGGCGGTATGCGCGCGCTACGGAGAGGACCCGGAGCCGCGCCGGGTGGAGGTGGCGCGGCTGGTGCAACACGGGCTGGCGAGGCTGGAGGAGGGGCGGCTGGTGCTCACCGACGCGGGCGCGGATGTCCACAGCGCCATCTGCGCCCGGCTCCTCTAGCCTCGCACGGGACTCACAGGAAGCCGTCGAGCCAGGTGAGCTGCGCGTCGATGGTCTCCGCCACCGCGCGGGGCTGATCCGACGAGCTCGGCTCGGTGTAGGGGTTGCCGATCTCCTTGTGCTTCCACTTCACCCAGGTCTGCTTGTACCAGCCCCAGTCGAGGTTGGTGCCCGTCTTGGGCGGGCTGCTCCCCGCGTACGCGGAGAAGGCGCGGATCCCCGTGGCCGGAACGACCTCTTCCCCTCCCGCGATGTGGTAGATGCGCAGCCGCCCGCGGCGAGGGAACTGGGCGGACATGTTCGTGGCCCAGCCACCGTAGAACGTGCCCCACGGGCGCACCGGGTTGTTGATCTTCTCGGAGAAGGTGCCCAGCTCGCCCTGGCTGTACTTGCACACCCCATCGAAGGACGACACGTAGAGATCGATCCCATCGAGGCTCGTGTTGGCCCGGAGCGCCTGGGCCATGCGCATCACCAGGCAGCCGCCGCGAGAGCTCCCCGCGAGGTAGATGACGCGCGTCTCGGGACGCACCTGGCTCTCGAGCCAGTGTACGAAGCCGTCGAGCATCTGCTGCTTCTTCTGGCTGTCGAACAGGTGGTCGAAGTTGTTGTCGTTGACCACCGCCATCCAGGTCGTGGCGCGGGGAAGCCACCCCTGGGCCTGCAGCTTCATCCCCAGCGAGCGACCATCGAGCGTCACGTTCGAGCAGGAGACGTCCCCACAGTTCGCATCCCAGTTCGAGGCTTGCCCCGTCAAACCGTTGGAGTGTCCGCTGCTGGAGGCCTTCTGCCCCGCGGACATCAGCACGAGCGCTTCGCGCGTGCTCGGCGTGTCCACCTCGGCGATGCGAATCTTGTGGAGATCGCCATCCGGAGCGCCGGCCGCCCGGAACTGCTCGAAGCCCGGCGCCGCCCGGTAGGTGCCGGAGGAGTCCTTGTAGACCACTCGTCGGGAGACCACCGAACGGGTGCTCCCGTTGGGATAGCTCAGGGCCTGGGTGTGCGAGTCCCATGACGCCTCGGCGCCGGACGCCTCGGGGGCTCCCAGCTCCGGCTGGCCACAGCCGGCCAGGGCTCCACCCAGCAGCAGGACGAGACCGGCCCTCTGGCCGATGATGCGAGAGAGACGAGAAGGACGTACCATTCAATGCTCCAGATTTTTCAGTTTTTATGGATGGTATAGAAATAACTGAAAATCCGGAAGCGCGCCGAGGCTCGCCGCGCGGCTCACGGTTTGGGCTTGTCCGCCTCGGGCTTCACGAGGAGCACGCGCCCCTCGGGGTAGAGGCCGGTGAGCGTGTCCCCGCGAAGCTCCAGCGCGGAGGGGTGGCGGCCGTAGTGGGTGCTCAGGCCGGTGTCGATGAACACCGCCTTTCCGCCGAAGCGCACGCGAATCTTCCCGTTCCGGTCGGTGGTGTGCCCCATCACCATCCGCTTTGCCCCGAAGCGCTTCAGCACCGTGTCGAGACCACTCTCGGCCGGCTCGTCCGCGCCCAGCGCATAGCCGCGGAACCACAGCGGCCCCTGCGCGTCCACGCCGCCGCCGGGAGGGTTGCCGGGGAACAGGTCCTGCCGCACCCAGCGGTTGACCTCGGCCAGCGACTTCGCCGGCACCACGGGAGAGAGCCCGCCGTGTACGAAGAGGGTGCCGTTGATGCGCACCACCGCCGGATGCCTGCGGAGCCACTGGCCGTAGCGCCCCTGGAGTCCGTAGGCCGCGCGGTGCCCGGTTCGTGCCTTCTCCGTGCTGGACTCCGCGGGCGTGGGGCTCTGGTCCGCGAAGGAGGCCAGCTCGCCCGGGGTGACGTAGCGCAGGTCTCCCCGCATGTTCATCACCTCGTGGTTGCCCAGCAGCGCGTGTACCTGGCCGCCCGCCGCACGGGCCTCGCCCTCCAGCCGCATCAGCAGCTCGAAGGCCGCGCGGGTGTGGTCGCCCCGGTCGGGGACGTCCCCTGTTTGTACCAGGTGGGCCTTGCCGCCGCTCCAGTGGCCCGCCTCGTCGAGGAGCCCCGCCAGCCGCAGCGCCTCCTTCAGCGCCTCCACGTCCCCGTGGACGTCGCCGATGGCGACCACCCGCTCCACGCCGTCGAAGGTGTCGGGGATGGAGTCTTCCAGGCGCGGTGCGGCTGGCGGCGCCGCGGCTAGAAGGACGGGGAGCAACAGAAGGGAGAGCGCGAGTCGGACGAGGTGCGGCACGGAGGTTCCTCGGGGCAAAAGAAAAGGGGTGAGGGTCTGTATACCCTCACCCCGACCTCTCTCAGGAAGAGAGGAGGAACCGCCTGGCTACTCGGTGTCCGTCGCCACCTTCACGATGTTGAACTCGACGCGGCGGTTGTTCTCCCGGCCGACCGCGGTCTTGTTCGTATCCACGGGCTTCGTCTCACCGTAGCCCACCGCCTCCAGTCGCTCGGGCTCGATGCCCTCGTTGATGAGGAAGGTGCGCACGTTGTTCGAGCGCCGCTGCGACAGGTCCATGTTGGCGGCGTCCTTGCCACGGTCGTCCGTGTGGCCCTCCACGCGCACCAACTGGATCTGCGGGTTGGCGCGAAGGATGGAGCCCACCTGCTTCAGCAGATCGTACGACTTGGAGAGGATGACGTCCTTGCCAGTGGCGAAGTAGACCTTCTCCAGGATGACGATGCGCGAGGCCTCCAGGCGGACCTTGGACTTGCCCTCGTCGGGGCAGCCGTCGTCGTCCTTCACGCCGTTGATGACCTCGGGCTCGAGCGGGCACTGGTCCTTCTCGTCGGGCACGCCGTCGCGGTCGTTGTCCGGATCCGGGCAGCCGTCCTCGTCCTGGAAGCCGTCCTTGTCCTCGGCCTTGGTGGGGCACTTGTCCTGATCGTCCATGAGGCCGTCCCCGTCGGTGTCGACGGGAGGCGGAGGCGGAGCCTCGTCGGGGCAGCCGTCCTCGTCTTGGAAGTCATTGCGCGTCTCGGCCTCGTTGGGGCAGGTGTCCTGCGCGTCGGCGAGGCCGTCCCCGTCATTGTCGACGTCGGGGCAGCCGTCCTCGTCCTGGAAGCCGTCGGTGTCCTCGGCGGCGTTGGGGCAGGCGTCCTGGTCATCCGGAATGCCATCGCCATCCGCGTCGGGGGGCGGGGGCGGAGCGACCTTGCCGGGCTGGCTCCAGTCGATGCCGGCGAAGACGCGGAAGCCGGGGGTGCCGTAGCCGCGGGTGAGGCCCGGGCCGCCGCCCACGTGGGCCTTCAGCCCTTCCTGGATGCGGTACTGCACCGCGGCGAGCACCTCCAGGGGCAGCTTCTCCGCATTGAGCTCGCCCAGCCCGAGCGAGCCCGCGAGGCTTGCCTGCACCGAGAGCTTCTCACCGACGGGCATCTGGGCGCCGAGCGCGTACATCAGCTCGTTGCCGGTGCTCAGGTTGCGGAGCTGCTCCTCGCCCCGCA
>QKJM01001023.1 GCA_003249315.1 Archangium sp. | reverse complement strand
GGCCTTCCTCCTCGGCCGCGAACAGTTGCTGCCCGACGTCTTCGAGCGCGTCCTGCGGGCCGTGGAGCCGCTGGGGAGTGCGTGCGCCTCGCTGCGGCTGTACCTGGAGCGACACATCCAGCTCGATGGAGAGGAGCACGGCGCCCAGGCGGAGCTGCTGCTGCGCCGCTTGTGCGGGGAAGACGCCGACAAATGGCGTGAGGCGGAGTCGGCGGCGAGGGCCTCGCTCTCAGCCCGCGAGGCCCTGTGGGATGGCGTGCTGCGTGAGCTCGACTCGCCGCTCTACGCCCCTGAAGGGAGCTTGATGATGGAGAAGACCGCTCCGGCGGGATCGCTCACCACGGCGATGCGGCCGTAGGGCGTGTCGAAGGGAGGCACCCGCACCGTGCCACCGAGCTCCCCCACCTTCTTCGCGGCGGCATCGGCGTCCTCCACCGCGAAGTAGTTCATCCAGTGCGGAGGAATCTCCTGGGGCCACTTCTCGTTCATCTCCATGACGCCCCCTACCGCCCTCTCCCCCTTGTGCAGCGTCCAGTACGCCATGCCCTCCATCTTCCGAGGCTCCAGCCCGAAGACAGCGGCGTAGAAGTCCCGGGCCCGCTCACCCTGGCGCGTGTTCACCTCGTGCCAGGCCATCGCACCGCGCTCACCCACCACCTGGGCCCCGGTGTGGCGCCGGGGCTGCCAGAGGCCGAAGTGCGCCCCCGTCGGGTCCGCACAGAAGGCCATGCGGCCCACATCCATCACGTCCATCGGCTCCATGGCCACCTGCCCCCCCTGCTCGCGGACACGGGCGCAAGTGGCGTCCACGTCCTCGACGGAGAAGTACACGCTCCAGGCGGGAGGATAGGGGGCGTTCTCGGGCTTCTGGCCCATGCCCGCGGCGTTGCGACCCGCCACCTGACACATCGTGTAGTAGCCCGTCTCCGCGGGGCCGATGGAGAACTCCCAGCCGAAGAGCCCTCCGTAGAAGGCCCGGGCCTTCTCCAGATCCGGCGCCATGTAGTCCACCCACGAGGGCGTTCCAGGCTCATGACGTTCGACGTGCGACATGGGAGTGTGTCCTTTCCTTCAGGTTGGAAGCGGGGGCCTACTACAAAAGTAGGGTACGGGCAAGGAGAGACACCTCGAAAGGGGAGAGGAGGCTACACTGGCCGACGCCGACAGGGAGTCGAGTCGAGGAGGAAGAACGAGCCGTGGATGATCTGGTGCTGATGCCCCGCCGGGAGTGGCTGCGCCCGGCCGCCATCGTGACCGCGGTGGTGGCCGTGGTGGTGGCCGTGGCGTGGCAGTTCGTCGAGCCCGCGCCGCCGGGCAAGGTCGTCATCGCCACGGGAGCCGCCAGCGGCGCCTACCACGCGGTGGCGCGCGAGTACGCCGGGCTCTTCGAGGCGGCGGGGTTCGAACTGCTCGTCCGGGAGACGGCCGGCTCGGTGGAGAACTACGCGCTGCTGACCACGCCAGACTCCGGCGTCGAGGTGGCCATCGTCCAGGGAGGCACGGCTCCCGAGGAGCTGGTGCGAAGCGAGGAGCTGACCGCGCTGGCGAGCCTGTACCTGGAGCCGCTGTGGGTCTTCTACCGGGGAGAGCCCGGACTCGGTCGGCTGGCGCGGCTCGCGGGCCGGCGCATCGCGGTGGGCGCCGAGGGCAGCGGCTCGCGAGCGCTGGCGCTGGCGCTGCTGAAGGCGGGAGGTGCCACCGGCGAGTCCTCCGGCACCACGCTGGTGGAGCTCGGCGGGGACGAGGCCGCGGCGGCGCTGCGAGAGGGCTCGGTCGACGCGGCCCTCTTCGTCATGGCTCCCACCGCGCCCCTGCTCACCGAGCTGCTGGCCACCCCCGGCCTGCAGCTCATGAGCTTCGAGCAGGCCCAGGCCCATGCCCGCCGCCTCCGCTTCCTGTCACCCGTGACGCTGTACCGCGGCTCGATGGACCTGGTGAGGGACCTGCCACACCGGGACGTGCAACTGGTCGCGCCCGCGGCCGTGCTGGTGGCGCGCAAGAAGGTACACCCCGCCGTCGTCGAGCTGCTGACCGAGGCGGCGTTGAAGGCCCATCGCGAGGGAGACCTGCTCAGCGAGCCCGGCACCTTCCCCTCCACCACCCTCACCGCGCTGCCCGTCAACGAGCAGGCGCGCTACTACCTGGAGCACGGCCCGAGCTTCCTCCGGCGCGTCCTCCCCTTCTGGCTGGCCGCGCTCGTCAACCGGTTCGTCGTCCTGGTCGTCCCCCTGTTCATGGTGCTCGTCCCGCTGCTCCGGCTCACCCCGCCCCTGTACCGCTGGAGCATGCGCTCGCGCATCTACCGCTGGTACGCCCAGCTCCGGGAGATAGACGAGCGCGTGCTCGGCACGACGGAGCCCGAGCAGGCCCGGAAGGATCTCCACCTCATCGAGCTGCTCGAGCACGAGATTGCCGGCGTGAAGGTGCCGCTGAGCTACATGGACGAGTTCTACAGCCTGCGCCTGCACCTGGCGTACATCCGCGGCCGGCTGGAGCAATCGCTGGCCTCCCAGGAGGACGCGACGCGCGCCTCGGTGGCATGAGCCAGGAGGTCTCCAGCCCTGTCAGGTGGCCCCCGCGCACCTCGACGGGACGAGGGCCGCCTCTCGGGGCGAGCGCAACAGGTCGGCGTAGGCGGCGAGGTAGGCATCCGCCATGCGCTCCGGGGAGAGCTCCAGGGCGCGGGTGCGCGCGAGGGTGGACATCCGGCTGCACAGCACGGGCTCCGTCACCAGCCGGCGCAGGGCGCGCATGAGCATGTCCGTGTCCTCGGGAGGGACGAAGACGGCCGCCTCCTCCCACACCTCGCGCAGGGAGGGAATGTCCCCCAGCACCAGGGCACAGCCGGCCAGCGCGGCCTCCAGCGCGGTGAGGCCGAAGGGCTCGTAGCGCGCGGGCAACGCGTAGATGGAGGCCCGCCCCATGTACTCGGAGAGCTCCCGCGGCGACAACCTTCCCAGCGGACGCACGCAGCGCGGGCGCACCTCGCCTCCCGCGGGGTGCCGCGACTCGCCGGCCACCAGCACCGGCCAGTCCAGCCGCGGTGCCACCGTTTCCAGCGAGGCCACGTTCTTCGCCTCGTCCCACAGCCTGCCAGCGGCGAGGATGAAGGGCTCGCGCACCGGGCCTGGCTGGTAGTCCTCGGGCCGACGGGCGTTGAAGATGACGCGGCCGGGCGCCAGCAGCCCGTAGTGGATCCGCAGGGCCTCCAGCATGGCGGAGGTGGGCGCCACCACCAGCCCCGCGGCGCGCAGCCCCCGCGTCACCTCCCAGCGGTAGCGCGAGCAGGACTCCGGGGCCTCCTCCCCCTTCACCGACTCCCACCGAGAGAGGACGCACGCATGGGCCACCACCAGCGGCTTGCGCTTCCATGGCAGCGCACCATGACAGTAGCCGTTGAGATGCACCACGTCCGGCCGGACGCGCTCCTCCAGCTCCAGCAGCCAGTGCCCCGCGGCCTCCACGTCCTCCCACGGGTCATCCATCCACTCGAGTCGCCAGGTGCTCTGCTCCACGGTGAGGCCGGGCACCTCCCGCGCCTCGGCCCACTGCGCGCTGCTGAGGGGCCCCCCCAGGGTGGCCAGCGTCACCTCCACGCCGCGCGCCCCCAGCGCCCGGCACAGCTCCATTGCATACGTCCACACCCGGCCGACGGTGTCGGCGGTCATCAGCACCCGTCGCACCTCCTCCACGGGAGGCGCCGCTCTATCCGTGGATGACCTC
>QKJM01000722.1 GCA_003249315.1 Archangium sp. | reverse complement strand
GGAAACATACCTCCGTGCCGTAGGACCCCAGGCAGTACGCCTCTATGCGGACGAGGAGGGAGATTGGCAGAAACTCTCTGACTCGAGCTGGGAGCAGATCCATCAAGAAATACTTGCTCACGAAACATGCATCATCAACCTACGTGACGCATCGAATGGAGAATACCGCTATCAGGTCAACTACCATGGCAGACTGATCGATGCCCGGTCACTGGAGGGAGATCCAGATAGAACCTGCACGATGTCCTTCTGGCTGCCCACGGAATACCTGGAGGAGCATGGCCCCGGTCGGCTGCGCGAACTGGCGCTGGAACTGGCCGCCCCATTGCCCTTCTGTTCGGGGCATGCCGGCCTCTCCTTCATTGGAGAAATTGACGGCTTTGGGGTCCACTCACCTGTGAGCGAACTCTGCTTTCTCCATCCAGGCCTCGACATTCCCGATACCAGCATGCTCTCATTGACGCTTGGCACGAAGGTGCGCGGCGCCTACTGGCTCACCTTCCTCGGCCAGCCCGTGCTGGGAGAATTGGAAGGGGCGCCGGGACTTCGCGCCCGCCTCTCCTCTCCTGGCACCACCGTCCAGGAACTGGAGGGCGAGCGCGTCGTCGTCACCCTCGGAAAAGCCCCCGAGGCGGGCGATACCGAGCAGGGCCTTCTCCTCCCCGCCTACCGCGAGTTGGCTCGCGTCCTGGAGCCCTGGCTCTACACCCAGAGACCCATGCGCAACACCTTCTTTCCCCCAGAGGCTGTCCGCCGCTGGGAGCGTCGCTTCCTCGACTGAGCCGACAGCCGCGCCGAAACATGGCCTCAGACCCAGAACCTCTTCACGAGCCCACTCAGTGAACAGCACGACGTCCCTCCAGGCCCTCCTCCTCGGCGTGCTCCTCACGGCCTGCCAGGTGAGCGTGGCGGGCCGTGGCGTCCCCAGCAGCTACGGCTATGGCTATGACTCGCCCTCCGCCGCTTGCCGCCAGAATCCAGCCTACTGCGCCAAGGTGGCCGGCGAGGAGGCCATCCTCCCGGGCACTCAGTCGCTGCATACCCTGACCACGGCCGGGGCCACCGTCGCCGTCGCCGTGAAGGTGCTGGATAAGACACTGCATCTCAGCATCAGGAGGGCGCTGGAGCAGTGCGTCGATCAGGCGCGCACCTATGTTCTCCTCAAGCACTTGGATGGCAGGAGGCCCCCCCAGGAATGCAATGAGGATGTGGAGAGGGAGGGCAGGACGCTCACCCGGGCCATGTGGCTCGGGAACCTGATGCATGATGCCGCCTTCGAATGCGTCAAGGAGCAACTAGAACAACTGCGCCCGGGTGGATTCAGTCTCAAGCCTCGCTATCGCTATGACAAGCGCACCGACAAGACCACGCTGCTTCCCCGCGACGAGGTGCAGCGGTTGATCTCCCAGGGGAGAACGAGCGAACTACGAGGCACGCTGGAGCCCGATGCCGTTCTACACGCGGGAGACCCGCTCCATGCAGAAGCCGTATATGACTTCAAGTTCCCTTGCGTCGAACTCGACAGTTCCCCTCGCTGGAGGGAATACCCCGAGGGACACCCTCATCACAAGAAAACACAAAAGCAGATGTACGAGCGAGCACTGAAGGCACCAGTTTGGCACATCACTCCCAGGATGGGGAGCGGACGGTGAGCGAGAATCTCCCACACATACGCGTCCACGCACGAGACGGATATCTTCTCATCCGTGACGGCCTGAGCATCAACTTCTATATGCGCCACCCCCACAAGGACGTCGCACGGTTCGTGATGCGCTCTCTGGAGATTTACCTGCGCGCGGTGGGTCATCAGGCGATCAGCCTATACGCGAATCAAGAAGGCGACTGGCAATTGCTTGATGATTCCAAATGGGAGGAGATCCACCACAAGTTGTTCGAGCGGGACTGCGGATTCATCCACCTGCGTAATGCTTCGAACGGAGAGCTGCGCTATCAATTTGACTATTACGGCAAGCCGCTCGACGCCGAATCACTGGAGGAGGATCCAGAGGAGATCTGCGCCGTGTCCTTCTGGCTCCCCACTGAATACCTGGAGGAACATGGCCCCAGTCGGGTGCGGGAGCTGGCGCTGGAGCTGGCAGCCCCCCTTCCCTTCTGCTCTGGCCATGCTGGTCTCTCCTTCATCGGCGAGATTGACGTCTCCACTGTTCTCCCTCCTGTAGACGAGCTGTGCTTCCGTCACCCTGGTTTCGACATCCCTGATATTGACAGGCTCTCATGGACGCTTGGCACGCGGGTGCGCGGCGCCCACTGGCTCACCTTCCTCGGCCAGCCCGTGCTGGGAGAGTTGGGCGGCGCATCTGGATTGCACTCTCGCCTCGCAGCCCCTGGCACCACCGTCCAGGAGATGGAGAGTGAGCGCGCTGTCGTCACCCTCGGCAAGGCCCCCGAGGCGGGAGACACCGAGCATGGCCAGTTCCTCCCTGCCTACCGGGAGTTGGCTCGCGTCCTTGAGCCCTGGCTCTACACCCGGATGCCCATTCGCAGTATCGACTTCCCCCCAGAAGCCGTCCGTCGCTGGGAGCGCCGCTTCCTCGATTGAACTCACGGGAAACGCACGTTCTCCAGCGTGAGGAGCCGGCGCCCGCTCTCGCCGCTCAGCGTGAGGGTGAAGGTGCCTCGGGTCTGCGCTGCCGTCGCATCCACCTTCACCTCCACCATGACCATGCCCGTCTTTCCTGTGGCGAGAGGCTCCGACTGCCACACGCTCACGGACGCGAAGGGGCTGCACCAGCGCAAGGCCTTCAAGCGTGCCCCCCACTTCAAGAGCTTCGAGGGCCAGCTCGGGGAGCGACAGCAGAAGGGCGCCGTCGAGCTGACCACTCTCCTCGGGCGAACCTACTCGAAGACCAAGGACGGCCCCGCCCTCTTCAAGCAACTCGACTTCACCGTCGCGCGCAAGCACGCCAGTGGAGGCTCGGGCTCGCGCAGCCTCGACGAGTTCCTCCGGACGCTCGGCATCTGAGCCGGAAGCCCGGTGCTTCCGGCCCGGGGACTTCGCTCAGCCCGCCTTCAGGGCGCCGGCCGGCGGCTGCGACTCGTCCTTCTCGTCCTTCTCGTCCTTCACGCCCGCCTCCAGCAACGTGGCGGCCGCGCCCGCCAGGGCCGCCTGCCCCAGCACGTTGAGCTGCTGCTGGGCATTCACCGCGTTCTGGAACGCGATACCGAGCGCCTGCGCCGCCGCCTCGTACACCGAGGCCAGGGCCCTCGCTCGTGCCTCCTCCGGGCTCATTCCCTCCTTCGACGCGAACGCCGCGGCCGCCTCCGGCTGCTCCGCCTCGGACGCCTCCGCCTCCGCGGCCGGATGGGATACCGCCTTCACCTCCGGAATCGCCTCCGGCACCGGCAGCCGCGCACGCTCCGCCGCGCTCAGCACCAGCTCGAGAATTCCGCGCTGCTGCTGCGCCGTCACCTCGTTCAGCTTCTCCAGCACCTGCGCCACCGCCGTCCCGAGGCTCACCAGCTCCGCCTCCGCGCCGAGCGTCGCCAGGTCCACCTGCTCGCTGTCCGCCATTCTGTCTCTCCTTGGGATGTGGGGGCGCGAGTCAACCACCCCCGTCTGACGCCGTCGAGCCGGCTTCTCCTCCCCCCTCATGCATGACACACTGCGTGGCGGTCCCCATGCAACTGAGCCATGCGCAGGCGCTGCTGGACGCATCCTTCCTCGGTGTCCAGCAAGGCGCCAACCGGATGTACGAGCCGGATGAGCCACGCTTCGCCCGGCGCCTGAGCGCCGTGTGGCTGGAGTATCGCTGGTACGTCCATGAGCGCGGACTCGCCGAGGTCTTCGTGAAGTGGAAGCGCGTGGAGCCCGCCCGGTGCGCCGACACCGAGGTGTCCGTGCTGCGCATCCACCTGCTCGGCCACACCCCCTCGCTCGCCGAGCGCGCGCAGCGGGTGCTGGAGACAGGCACGCCCACCCCGGAGCACCTGCTCGACCTGTTCGGCGAGGACGGGGTTCGACGCGAGTGTACCTCCACCGGCCCCACCCGCATCACCCTCGAGCACTGGCCCCTCCCCGCCCCCCAGGCCCTGCTGCCGGAGGTGACCTTCCGAGCGCTCGCCGCGGTGCTGCTCTCCCCCGAGGCCACCTTCGACGACCGGCACGAGGCGGTGGACCGGCTGTGCCGAGAGCGCAGCCCGCGCGTGGTGGAGGCGCTGCTCGCGGCCCTGGAGGCCCGCCCCTCCATCCTCTCCGCCCTCCGCCGGCTCTCCGAGTGGGGGGTGACCGCGGCCCTCCCACACCTCGAGCGCGCGCTCGCCCTCGTGGACCCGGACAACCCGGCCGACCTCTGGGCCCTCACCGCGCTGCAGAGGCGTCTGCAAGCCTGGGAAGCCACGACCCGCCCACCCTCGGACTGATATGAGGCGTGGCATGCGAATCCTCCACACCATGCTCCGCGTCGGGGACCTCGAGAAGTCGCTCGACTTCTACACCCGCGTGATTGGAATGAAGCTGCTGCGCCGCCAGGACTACCCGGACGGCCGCTTCACCCTCGCCTTCGTCGGCTTCGGCCCCGAGGACACCCACCCCGCCCTGGAGCTCACCCACAACTGGGACACCTCCAAGTACGAGCTGGGCAACGCCTACGGCCACATCGCCCTCGGCGTCACCGACATCCACGCCACCTGCGACGCCATCCGCCAGGCCGGCGGCAAGGTGGTGCGCGAGCCCGGCCCCATGAAGCACGGCACCACCGTCATCGCCTTCGTCGAGGACCCGGACGGCTACAAGGTGGAGCTCATCCAGCACGGCTCCTGAGCCCCCAGGGGAGAGGGGGAGGAGCGCCTCCTCGCTCTCCCGCCGCTTCCAGGGTCGCCTCCGCGCTCCAGGCTGCTACCCTGCGCCCATGGCTCGGCCTCAGGCACCCTTGGATGAAGAGCAGCGCGCTCTCCATGACTCCTGGGACACCGTCGCGCTCACGATGGCCCGGGTCTCCCTCAGCGCCATCGTCGTCTGGACGGTGTGCTCGGCCCTTCGCTACGGCGTACACGCCACCAGCGACGGGCTGCTCGCCTTCGCGTCCGAGTCCGGCGCCTGGTGGGCGCCCCTCATGCTCCTCGGTGTGCTCGTGGCCGGCGGACTCCTGCGCGGCCTCCTCAACCGGCGCCCCGGCTGGAGCGGCGTCGCCTCCGACGGCGTGGACGTCGCGCTGCACAACTACCACATCACCTATGCCAACCCCGCGGATGATCCGCGCCCGCGCTATGCCCTGCCCGCCTTCCGCACCGCCCTTCGCAAGGCCACCGCCACCCTGCTGACGCTCGGCACCGGCGCCTCCGGCGGGCTGGAGGGCCCCGTGGTGCTGGTGGGCGAGTCCCTCGGCGCCGGCCTGGCCCGGCTCACCCGCGCGCGCTCGGAGCACACCCTTCGCACCTGCCAGCTCGCGGGCATCGCCGCCGCCGTGGCCACGCTCCTCAATGCGCCCTTCGCCGCCGCCCTCTTCGCCATCGAGGTCGTCTACGGCAACCGCATCGTCTACCGGAAGCTGGCCTACTGCCTCTTCGCCGGCATCATCGCCTACGTCCTCAACAACCGCTTCCTCGGCTTCCGCCCCATCTTCGTGGCCCCACCCCACGGCCACACCTACACCCTCGCCGAGTACGCCCTCACCGCCCTGGTCGCCGTCGCCGTCTCCGCCCCGGTGGCGCTCGCCTTCGGTCTCACCATGCGGCACACGGGGCAGTTGGTGCAGCGCGCCCACCCGGTGCTGCGCGGCGCGACGGGGGCCCTGGCCACCGCGCTCGTCGCCCTGGGCCTCTTCTACGCCGTGGACATGGACCCCCGGCACGTGCTGGGCATGGGCGAGCACACCATCTCCGAGCTCCTCTCCGGCGAGCACGGGCGGCTGTCCCTGTGGTGGTTCCTGGTGCTCATCGTCGTAGGCAAGCTGCTCACCACCGGCTTCACCATCCAGTCGGGCGGCTCGGCGGGCATGCTCATCCCCTCCATGGTGCTCGGCGGCGTGTCCGGCGCCGCCACCGCCCGGCTCCTCGCCTCCGCCCTCGGGCTGGCCTCGGTGGATGTGCGCCTGTTCGTGGTGGTGGGCATCGCCTCCGCCCTGGTGGCGGTGGTGGGCGTCCCCCTGGCCGCCATCGCCCTGGTGCTGGAGGTGTTCGGCTCCGAGTACGGCCCTCCCGCCGTGCTCGCCTGCGGCCTCACCTACGTGCTGACACTCCGGCTCACCATCTATAAGGAGCAACCCCGCGAGTCGGCCGACCGGCCGGCCTCGCCTCCTCTCCTCCCCCCGCCCTCCCCCTCCTGGAGCGGGTCCGACCAACCCGAGGTTGAAGCATACCCGCGTACCGGGCGAAGGTAGAACCTCATGAGCCCACCAACGGGACGGGAAGTACTTGACGCGCACCTGGCCAGCCACTACCCGGGCCTCGAGCCCTGGAGCTTCTGGCGCAGCGACTATTCACGCAGGCGCACCTCCTCCGTCCACACCTTCCTCGTCCTCGCCGCCAGCCAACCCGAGCACTGGGTGTACCTCTCCGTGTCCCACCGGTTCGCGGAGCGGAACCTGGGAAGCCGCCCCTCTCCGCCCAGCGCCGGCAGCGAGCTCACCCTGCGCCTGCCCCGCAAGCAGGGGGAGTTCATGCCGCCGCCCTGGCCGATGAACGTGCTCTCCTGGCTGAGCGACTTCGCGCTCGACGCGGGCAGCCACCTCACTCCCGGTCAGGTGGTGGCCCTCTCCGGGCTGCCCATGAAGATGCTCGGCACCGAGCTCACCTCCGTGCTGCTCGCGACCGACCCCATCCTCGCCGAGCTGCACGCCACCAACGGGCACACCCGCTTCCTCCAGGTGGTGGGCATCACCGAGGACGAGCAGGAGGCCATCCACTGGTGGGGCCCCGACTCCTTCCTCCAGCTCCTCACCGAGGACGAGCCGCTGCGACTGTGGCACCCCGAGCGCCGCTCCATCCTCGAGGACCCGATGATGGCCCGGCGCATGCGCGAGGAGCTCGAGCGCGACGGCTCCTCCATCATCATGGAGTTCATGCCTGGGCTGCGCCTGCACCGAAGCGACGGGGAGCAGCCCACCCTGGAGCTGCTCATCGACGAGAGAGAAGCCTTCGTCTTCGCTCGCGCCCTGCGCACCCGCACCCGCCACCACCGCCCCTTCCTGGTGCGCACCCGAGAGGTGTCGCTCCAGCTCCTACCCGCGCTGGAGGGGGAGCGAGGCGAGTTCCTCGCCGACGAGGGCCAGGGCCGTCAGCCCTGCCTCATCATTCCCCCGCAGCGCATCGACGAGATGCTCCAGGGCTTCGAGGGCCCCTCCGGCACGTACACCTGGCCCTGGTTCCCGGGGCTGGTGGTGCGGCGGCTCTGAGGCCTCACGGAGAGAGGCCCGCCTCCTCGCCCGTCCAGGTGTAGCCCGGCACCCGGCGCGCGCGGCGCAGGCGGCGGCGGAACTCGGAGAGGGGGAGGGTGTTGAGCACGTCCCGCGCCTCCACCCAGCCCCGTCGTGCCACCCACACCCCGTAGCGCAGGTTCTCCAGGTGCCGCGCGTTGTGCGCGTCGCTGGAGATCATCAGCTTCACCCCCACCTCCTTCGCCAGCCGGCACGCCTGGTCCGTCAAGTCCAGCCGCTCCGGCTGCGCGTTCACCTCCAGCGCCACCCCCTCCTCGCGCGCCACCTCCAGCACCCGCTCCAGGTCGAAGGGATAGGGGTCCCTGCTGCCAATCAGCCGTCCGCTGGGGTGCCCCAGCACATGGACCACCCCGCTGCGCAGCGCGTGGACGATGCGCTCGGTCATCTCCTCTGCGTCCATGTTGAAGCGCGAGTGGACGCTGGCCACCACGCAGTCCAGCTCCGCCAGCACCTCCTCGTCGAGGTCCAACGCGCCATCCGCGAGGATGTCCACTTCGAGCCCCGTCAGCAGGTGCGGGCGACCGTGCAGTCCCCGGTCCACCCGGCGGATGTGGCGCACGTGAGCCCGGAGGCGGGCCTCGTCCAGCCCCTGCGGCCGCGAGCGCGAGTGGTCGGTGATCGCCACGTAGCGGCGCCCGAGCTTCCTCGCCGCGGCGGCCAGCTCCTCCAGGCTGCTGCTCGCATCCGAGGAGGCCTCCGAGTGGACGTGCAGATCTCCCCGCATGTCCTCCTCCTCGATGAGCTCGGGCAGCCGGCCGGCCTCGGCGGCCTCCAGCTCGCCCAGTCCCTCGCGCAGCTCCGGGGGAATCCACGGCAACCCCACCGCGCGGAAGACGTCCTCCTCGCGCTCGCCCGCCACCCGGCGCCCCTTCGCGTCGAAGACGCCGTACTCGCTTACCTTCAGCCCCCGGCGCACCGCGCGCGTGCGCAGGGCGATGTTGTGGGCCTTGCTGCCAGTGAAGTAGTGGAGCGCCGCCCCGAAGGACTCGGGCGGAATCACCCGCAGGTCCACCTGCAGCCCCGTGCGCAGCCGCACCGAGCTGCGCGTGGGCCCCCGCGCCAGCAGCGAGGCCACCCCGGGCAGGTTCGGAAAGGCCCGCACCACCTTCTCCGGCTCCGTCGAAGCCACCAGCAGGTCCACATCCCCCACCGTCTCCATGCGCCGTCGCAGGCTCCCCGCGGCAAGGGCCTGCGTCACCCCCGGAATCTCCCGCAGGCGAGCAACCAGGGCCTCGGCGTACGGGAGGGCCCGGTGCAGCGGAACCCGGCCCAGCCGCGCCCGGTAGCGCCCCACCGCCGAGGCGATGGCCTTCGCCCGCTTGGGCCCCATGCGTGGCAGTTGAATCAACTCCCCGCTGCGCGCCGCCTCCTCCAGCGCGTCCACGGAGGTGATGTCCAGTTCCTTCCACACCAGCGCCGCCGTCTTTGGCCCCACCCCCTCCACGCGCAGCAGCTCCGACACGCCGGAAGGCACCTGGCCCCGCAGGCGCTCGAGCTCGTCACAGGTACCCGTTTCCAGGAATTGAGCGATCCGCGCCGCGGTGTGAGGCCCCACGCCCGGCAGGCCGCCGAGCTCTCCCCGCTGCCCCAGCTCGGAGACGGGCACCGGCAGCGTGTCCACCACCTGCGCGGCCCTCCGGTACGCCCGAACCTTGAAGGGGCTCTCTTCCTTCAGCTCGAGGAGGTCGGCGATCTCCCCCAGCATGGCCACGACTTCCGCGTTCTCCATGGCGTACTCCTCCCCTCCGACTCAATGTCGGTCGGCCTCGAGGGGAGGAACAGGGAGCGAGCACCCCGCCAGGGACACGGCACACGGGCCGCTCGGCCACGCGGTCTCAGCAGACCCAGGTCTTCCGGGACTGCGTGGCCGGAGAAGCGCAGACACACTGGTCGATGAGCCAGCTCCCATCCGGCTGCTCCGCGAGCAGGTAGAGCGCGCGTAACGTGCTCCCATCACTGGAGGTGATGCGCACCGGCTGGACGACGCCCGCCTCCGTCTCCTGGGGGTGCTCGAACTCCGCGGAGCGGCACTGGATGAGCTGGGGGACCGTCCGAGCAATCGTCTCCAGGAAATGCTCGGGAGTGCCATAGCCCTGCCGCTCCGGCGTCGAGAAGGACAGGGCTCGCTCGGCATCATGCGTCCGGAGCGCATCGAGCTGCGACCAGACAACACTTCTGACAGCAGTTGCCACGTGAGGCAGAACCATCGCACTCACCGCCTTTCTCCCGCTCGCGCGGGTCTTCGGGTGGCTACAGCGGGCCTGCTACTGGTACGGCTGCCTACAAAAGTAGGCATCCCACACTCTCAACGTAACCGGCGGTGCCGGATTCGCAACAAAGAGTCTACCAGACAACGGAGGAGGAAGCTTCCCTCCCTCCCCCGCGAAACTCAGACGGCGTGAAAGCGGGCCTCGAAGAAGGTCGGGCCCGGCTCGCGCTTCACCCCGTGGTCCGGGTTGGCGGCCAGGTGCTCCAGCACCTTGAACACCGTCTCCACCTCGTCGGCGGCGCCCACCTCCGCCGCCAGGTCCTCCGCGGAGTGGCCGCGCCCCTTGTCCTCGCGCAACCTCGCCAGCAGCTTGCGCTGCAGCTCCAGCACCGCGCCCGCGGCCTTCTTCCCCGCCTCCACCCCGGGCTGATGGTACGCGTTGATGTGGGCCATGCTGGCATAGAAGCCCACCGCCCGCTCATACAGGGCGATCAGCGCGCCGAGCGTGCGCGGTCCCACATCCGGCACCGTGAGGGTCATCGACTCGCGGCCCTTCTCGAACAGCGCGCGCCGCGTCCCCAGGAGGAAGCCCAGCAGGTAGTCCCCGCTCGTAATCTCCGGCTCCACCTTCATCGAGCCGTCCCGCCTGTCCTGGAGCACCTCCACGAAGGTGACGAAGAAGTTGTGTACACCCTCGCGGAGCTGCTGCACGTAGGCGTGCTGGTCCGTCGAGCCCTTGTTTCCGTACACGGCCAGGCCCTGGTTGACCACCTTCCCCTCGAGATTCAGCTCCTTGCCCAGCGACTCCATCACGAGCTGCTGGAGGTACTTGGAGAAGAGCAGCAGCCTGTCCTTGTAGGGGAGGATGACCATGTCCTTCTGACCGCGCCCGTCGCCGGCGTACCACCACATGAGGGCCAGCAGCGCCGCCGGGTTGCGTCGCACATCGCGCTCGCGGGTGGCCTCGTCCATGTCCCGCGCGCCGGACAGCAGGGCGTCGATGTCCAGGCCCTGCAGCCGCGCCGGAAGCAGGCCCACCGCCGAGAGCACCGAGGTACGGCCACCCACCCAGTCCCACATGGGGAACGTCTTCAACCAACTACCCTTCCTGGCGTAGCGGTCCAGCTCGCTGCCCTCGCCCGTCACCGCGACCGCGTACTTGCCGAAGTCCAGCCCCTTCTCCCGATAGGCGCGCTCGGCCTCCAGCATCCCGTTGCGAGTCTCCTTCGTCCCGCCGGACTTGCTGATGACGACGGTGAGCGTCTCGGGCAGCGCGTCACCGATGCGCGCCAGCTCGCGGTCCATCCCGTCCGGGTCCGTGTTGTCGAAGAAGTGAACCTGCATCCGGTCCGCCGGGCCGCCCAGGGCGTCCGCCACGAGCTGCGGCCCCAGCGCCGAGCCGCCGATGCCCACCAGCAGCAGCCGGGTGAAGCGCTCCGCGCCTGGCGGCTTCACCCGCCCCGCGTGGACGTCATCGGCGAAGCGCCGCACGTCCGCCAACATGCTCTCGATCTCCTCGCGCAGCCCGGGCTCCGGCGCACGCTCGGGGGCGCGCAGCCAGTAGTGGCCCACCCGGCGCTTCTCGTCCGGGTTGGCGATGGCCCCCTGCTCCAGCGCCTCCATCTCCCCGAAGGCCTTCTCCATCGGCCCGCTCATCCGCTCGAGGAAGTCCTCGGCGAAGTTCATCCGCGACACGTCCAGCGTCAGCCCCACCGACTCGACCACGCACAGGTACTGCTTGTAGCGCTCCCATAGACCGCGCTCGCTCATCGCACCTCCTTGGCTCATGTCCTCCGGTTGTCCTACCCCCATGCGCCGCCCGGGAAAAGCCGTTCGATGCGAAGTACCGTCACGTTCGTCAGGTTGTCCGGCTGTCGCCAGATATGAGGTGAGCACACCGCGAGGCGGCGAGACCATCAAGCATCGGCGGCCAGCTCCCAACCATCGTACTCACCCGCATGCCGCTCCGCCAGATGCTCCAGTTCGCTCCGAACAGCCGGAAGTTGCTCGGGCGACTCCAGCACATGAGATGCCAGTACGAGCCAGTTCACCTCGTCCGCGCCCATCCTGCTTCGCACATCGAAGCCACGCCTCCTCAACTCAGCCGCCACCGCTTCTCCAGTCTCCCGCTCGGGGAAGTACAGGTAGTGGGAGAGGCGACCCCCAGGCACGGCATTCTCCGCGGTCGGCGGCGTCTCCCTACGAACGGGAGCACTATCGCCGAAGGAGTTCTCCGAGGGCTCCTGCTCCGGACGCCACTCCTGTACGAGGCGATCCACCAGGAACTCGTGGTTCCATATGTCCGCGATGAACAAGCGCCTCTCGTCCGCGCTCAGCTCCGTACGCCGCGTCTGCCGAGCCCCCTCGCAAATGAACCACGTCGTCACCTTGCCTTCGGGCGTCGTCCAGCCGGCTCTACGATACACAGCGGGCAATTCGCGCCCCGGAGGAATCAACTGGTGGGCTGCGATCTCCACAACCCCCTGAGAGACGGCCGCCCCCACGGGATAGAAGGTGAAATAGCCCTCCTCGGCCAACAGCGTGCTCCAGTCGCTCGGCCGCGCCTGGAAGAAACCAGGAAGGACGCGGATGGCATCACCATACTTCGGGTGTTTGCCAGCATGCTGCACATAGGCCAATCCCCGCGGAGTGCGAACTTCGATGATGTCTCCCGACCGTGCTCTCTTGCGCGAAGCAACCATTCACTCCACCTTGTACCCGATAGTCTCCAGCAGCTCCCGACCGCGGCGGACCAGCGCAGCGTACCTGGGATTGGCACGGTCAATGCTGTTGATGCGGTTCAGGAGCGACCCTCCGTTCCTGGCGAGGCCGTGGATTTCAATGAGCGCCTGCTCGACCGCGCGGGCATCCTCCCGGGACAAACTGTCCAGCAGCTCTCGAATCCGAAAGCCCTTCTGCCGGAGGTGCTCCACGGCTCGCCTGGCCACATCGTTGGTGATGCCCGCGTACTGCACCTTCCCACTGGAGTCCAAGGAAATGTAGACACTGTGGTCAGTCCTCCCCGAGTTCTGGGAAGCCATGGCCATGGCTGTGGGAGTCAAACCGATGACGAGCCCCCCGGACGCGGTGAGCTGGATGGAGCGCACCGACTCCAGCGCCAGCAACGGGAAGCGAAGCTGCGTGGAAGACAGCCATGAGGCCCAGCCGAAGCCGGGCAGCGTGGAACCTCTGACCGCCAGACCCTGCTGGCCACCCAGTGCGGCTGTCGCCAGCAGGATGAGAATGCGCGTCGAGTTCTCGCCCACACGGAGGCCGAAGCGATGCCCGGCCCCCTCCAGTTCCGCGAAGGAGACGGCACTCCGGCTAACATCCACCAGTTCGCGAGCAGCCTGCACCAACTCCCAGAAGGGGCCTACTCCCAGGTAGGCCACCATGTAGGCCGTCAGAACCAGCGCAAGGCCCTTGGTGAAAACCGGCTCGGGCGCGGCGAGCATCAGCAGGTAGGAAGCCGCAATACCTCCCACCATGGCCCATAGCACCCGAGAGCTGGTGCTCTCACGCAGGGCAATCTCCATTCCATCCCAAAGAGTATCGAGTGCGAACCCCACGGCGAGTTGTATCCGCTCGTACTCGTCCAGGGAGAGCCCCCGCTCCAGCAAGGACAGACATCCATCCAATCGAGGCGACTGGCCGGGTTGACACCATAATCCCCAACGCAACGCCTGCTGGATGGTCTGGTCCATCAGAGCCCCCTGTCCGGCAGCAGCCAGCACAACGGGAGGACCAGAGAGCGGAGTGCGCACCGAGAAGCGAGCCTCCAGTATCAGCCGCGCCAGCGCCTCGCGCAGTTCAGCCACCTCCAGTTGCACGGATGGAAGGTGCTGTGACGTGAAGACGCTCGGCTCGGACTCACCCATCTCCAAGCGCACGATATGGCCAGCCACAGTGCGCTGGCCCATGGATGCACCCGTCGTGGCACATCCAGAGAGGAGAAGTATGACCACGAGCACGAGCGCGCCCACGCGACGGCCACTCTGAGTACAGACCTCTGCGAAACGGATGGACACCCAAGACCTCCTTGGACCTCATCACTGCGGAACTCGCTCCACCCGCCCTCTTGCGAGAAGCAGGCAGACCGGTACGCTGGAGTGCTCCATACCCCGGATGAGCCTCATGGACTACACCACCCACATTCCCACGCTGGATGACGTGCGCGCCGCCGCCACCCGCATCGCCCCGCATGCCCACCTCACCCCGGTGCTGCGCTCGCGCAGCCT
>QKJM01000084.1 GCA_003249315.1 Archangium sp. | reverse complement strand
TGGGGCGTTGGACGACGCTGTTGTGCCCACCACCCTCCCTTGCCCGGCTCGGGCGCGGGAGGTCTCCGCCGGCACGCCGCTGCAGGCGGCGGTGGATGACGCGCCAACGGGGGCGGTTCTGTGTCTGGCCGCCGGACGCCACGCCGGACCGGTGGAGATCCGCAAGCGCCTCATCCTCCAGGGCCCCGCCGACGCCGTGCTCGTGTCCGACGGATCCGGCACCACGCTCCGGGTGCTGGCGGACAGCGCCATTCTGCTGGGCTTCACCGTCTCGGGGAGCGGGCGCCGGTACGACAGAATGGATGCCGGCGTCCATGTGCGGGGTCGAGGCATCCAGGTCCGACACCTCACGGTGGAGGACGCCCTCTTCGGCATCATCGTGGAGCAGTCCGACGAGGTCACGGTGGTGGACAACCACGTCATCGGGCTCGCCGACCTGCCGGTCGGCGTACGGGGCGACGGGATCCGCCTCTGGGAGGTCAGGAAGTCCCTGGTCCGGGACAACCACCTGGAGAGCTCCCGGGACATCCTGGTCTGGTACTCGCCGGGCAACCGCATCGTCGGGAACACCGTGGAGCACAGCCGCTACGGCACGCACTTCATGTACTCCGACAGCTGCGCGGTCGAGGACGCCGACTACCGAGAGAACATCGTGGGCGTCTTCGTCATGTACTCGCACGACATCACCCTCCGCCACAACCGCATCACGGGGAACACCGTGGTGGACGGCATGGGCCTCGGCGCCAAGGAGTCGGGCAACCTGGTGGTGGAAGCCAACGACTTCATCCAGGACCGGAGCTGCCTCTACCTGGATCGATCGCCCTATCGGGCAGGCGACACGGTCGTCGTACGGGGCAACACCTTCGCGGGGTGCAGCGCCGGCGTCACGTTCCACAGCAGCGAGAGCCGGAACACCTTCGTCGACAACACCTTCCGCTCCAACCAGACCCAGGTGACCGTGGAGGGACGCGGCACCGCCCGGGGTGTGGCCTGGCTGGGCAACTACTTCGACGACTACCAGGGCTACGACCTGGACGGCGACGGGATCGGGGACGTGGCCTACGAGTTGCGCGACCTCTCCGAGACGCTGGTGTCGCGCCACCCCGAGCTGGCCTTCTTCAGGGGAACGATCGCCTTCGAGCTCCTGGACGTGGCCGCACGCGTCTTCCCGCTGCTGCAGCCCGAGACCCTTCTGACGGACCCCAGCCCACGCATGTCCGCGCCGGGCGCGGCGTGAGGGGAAAGAGCGGCCACCATGCGCGTTGAACTGAACGACGTGAGCAAGCACTTCGGAGGCGTCCGGGCCCTGGACGGCGTCTCCCTGCACATCGCCTCCGGCGAGCGGGTGGCCCTGGTGGGTCCCAACGGCTCGGGCAAGTCCACGCTGGTGCGGGCGGTCATGGGCATGCTCCGCTGCCGGGGTAGCGTCCGCCTGGACGGGGAGGACCCCTTCCTTCACCGGACCCGTCTGGCGGCCCGCCTGGCCTACGTCCCACAGACCTCGCCCCAACTGGGAGCCACCGTGAGCGAGGTGACCCGGGCCTCCGCGGCCCTTCGAGGGCTCGACCCCTCCCGGATCCACGAGGTTGCCGGGGAGCTGGACCTGGACCTGGGCGCCCTGGCACGCCGGCCCGTGCGAGAGCTCTCGGGTGGAATGAGGCAGAAGCTCCTCATCGCACTGGCGCTGGTGGCCCCCGCGTCGCTTCTCATCATGGACGAGCCCACGGCCAGCCTGGACCGGGAGGCCCGCCAGACCTTCTACCGGATCTTCAACGAGCGCACCGCCGGCGCGACGCTCCTGCTCTGCTCCCACCGACTCGACGACCTTCACCACCTGGTGGACCGGGTCGTGGTCATGGAAGGCGGCGGCGTGACCATGGACGCTTCGGTGACCGCGCCGGAGGTGGCCGAGCGGCTCGACGGGGACGCCTGGTGGGAGGGGTTGGTGCGGCACGACGCCACGGAAGAACGGAGGGCCTCATGAGCGCCGGGACCCTACCGCTGGAAGGCGCCGCCCCAGGGCTCGTGCGCCTCAGGGCGCTGGCCCGCTTCGAGGGCGGGGACGTGTTGCGGTCGCGCTGGCTCCTTTTCTGTGCGGGCCTCTACGCCGCGCTCGCTGCCCTCTTCGTGGTCATCGGTGTCCGGGAGTCGGGCGTTCTCGGGTTCACGGGAATGCCCCGGGTTCTCCTGTCGCTGAGCCACGCCCTGGTGGTGCTGCTTCCCCTCCTGGCCCTCACGGGCACCGGGCTCGGCATCACCCGGGCCAGGAGGGACGGGACGCTGGAGCTCCTCTTCAGCCACCCCATCACGCGCGGGGACTACCTGGGCTCGGTGACGCTCGTCCGCTACGGAGCCCTCTTCCTGCCCCTGGCGCTGCTCATGCCCGGGTTGGCCCTGGCCGGATCGGTGGCGTTCCGCCAGTCCGTGCCCTGGCTCTTCCTGGCGCGGGCTCTGGTGGTGAGCGCGGCCCTCCTGTGGGCCTTCACCGGGATCGGCCTGGCCGTGTCGGCCCGGGTTCGCGAGCCGGACCGCGCCATGATGTACCTGCTCCTGGCCTGGGTGCTGGGGGTGGCCCTCGTCGACTTCGGCCTGGTGGGCCTCATGCTCCAGTGGCGCCTGCCGGCCGTTGCGGTCTTCGCCCTGGCCGCAGCCAACCCCGTGGAGGCCGCACGGCTCGCCTTGCTGTCCGGCGCCGATCCGACGCTGAGCACCCTGGGGCCCGTGGGCTTCTTCATGATCGACAGCCTCGGGCCCACCCGGCTCTTCGCCCTGGGTGTGCTCTGGCCCACCGTCGTGGGCACCGTGGCCTGGGCGTTGGCGCGGCGCCGGCTTCGCACCGGCGATCTCATATAGATGAAACGGGCCACCCTATGTGGTGGCCCCGACGGAGGAATGGAACCGTGACGCTGGAATCCAGGCTCCGACCCCTGGTGGACCGCTTCGAGGGCTTCCTGGACGAGCCCATCCGTTTCCGCAGCCGGATCATCCTGGCGCTCCTGGTGATCCCCCTGGTGCTCACCTTCACCCAGCCCCTGTGGCGCATCAGCATGGAGGCGCCGCAGTACCCCCAGGGACTGTCCATGGACGTGTACGCCTACAAGCTGGACGGCGGTCACGACGGACACGACATCCAGGAGATCAACGAGCTGAACCACTACATCGGCATGCGCCGGATCGTCCGAAGCGAGTTCGAGGACCTGGACTGGATCCCCTTCGCCATCGGCTTCCTGGCCATCCTGACGCTGAGGGCCGCGGCCATCGGGAAGGTCCGCTCCCTCATCGACCTGAGCGTCCTCACGGCGTATGTCGGGGTGTTCTCCATGGCCCGCTTCGTCTTCAAGCTCTACCTGTTCGGCCACGACCTGGACCCCCGGGCGCCGGTGAACATCGCGCCGTTCATGCCGGTGGTGGTGGGCACCAAGCAGGTGGCCAACTTCGCCACCCACTCGTGGCCCCAATGGGGCACCGGGTTCATGGTCGTCTTCGCATCCGGGGTGATCTTCATCGCGGCGTGGCACTGCTGGGTCGGATACCGTGAGGCCTGGGGCTAGACCGCGCAGCTTAGACGAATGACGCCTCCCAGGACTCCACTCGTTGCTCCTGGGTTGCGCCTCGCGGATCCGCAGCCTACACTGCTCTTCAGGCCAAGAGGGCGGGGGTGAAGGGGGGGCAGACCCTTCCCGTATGACCGGACCCCAGGCGAATCTTCATCAGGACTCCGGACGCAGATC
>QKJM01000519.1 GCA_003249315.1 Archangium sp. | reverse complement strand
TTCACTTCTACCCGGGTAGAAGTGGATTACCCCCGCCCCGTTTCACTTCTACCCGGGTAGAAGTGGATTGGGTCCGGTCAACGCTCTGGCGGCGCCTCGTCCGGGTCTCCCACGTCCACCACCACCTTCCACGAGCCGTCCGGCTGCTTCCGCCAGAAGTTCATGTAGGTGCCGCGCGACTCCACCCGTTGGCCCGAGGCATTCTTGCGCACCATTAGATAGCGGCCAGTGGTGAAGCCCAGCCTGCCCCCAGGAGTCACCTCCGCCCTCGCGGGCTCCCAGGTGAGGGAGAAGTCAGGGTTGGCGAAGGCCGGAGCCATGCCGACGCGGATGGCCTCGTGGCCGGTGATGGAGCCACCGGGACGCAGCATCTCCCCGTCCTCGGCGAAGAAGGACACCCAGCCCTCTACTCCCCGCGCCTGCGTGGCCTCGTTGAACTCGCGGTCGGTGCGCAGCAGCACCTCTTCTTCCTGCGTCCGGGCTCGCGGGCCCGTGGTGACACAGCCGGACAGCAGCACGCCCATGAGGAGCAATCGCATTCGTCTCATGGGCTTGAGTGTATTGGAGCACCCCTCTTCGAGCGGCCCGAGCAGACCATGGCCCGTTTCACTTCTCGCCGGCGAGAAGTGGATGGGAACTCGCGTGCGACAGGCACCCTCACCCCAGCCCTCTCCCAGAGGGAGAGGGGGTGGGCCTGGTCGGCCTCACACGTTGATGTGGCCCTCGAGGTACAGCGCCGCCTGACCGGCGATGCTCACGCGCTCGCCCCGGTCCTCGCAGTAGAGCACCCCGCCCCGCGCCGACACCTGGTGCGCGAACATCGCCGTCTTGCCCAGCCGCGGCGCCCAGTAGGGCACCAGCGAGCAGTGCGCCGAGCCCGTCACCGGATCCTCCGGTATCCCCACCCTCGGCGCGAAGAAGCGCGACACGAAGGCCGCCTCCCTCCCAGGCGCCGTCGCCACCACCGAGAACAAGTCCAGCTCCGCCAGCTTCGCCATGTTCGGCCGCAGCGCCAGCACCTGCTCCTCGTTGTCGAAGACGGCCAGCAAGTCCCTCGAGCGCAGCGTCTCACGCGGCTCGGCCCCCAGCGCCTCCACCAACCCCTCCGGCACCTCACACGGCTGCGGCGGCCTCGAGGGGAAGTCCATCTCCATCCAGCCCCCCTCCAGCTCCTTCACCCACAGCGGCCCCGCGCGCGAGCCCAGTTGCAGCAGCTCCGTCCCCGGCGCCAGCCTCGTGAAGAGGATGTAGGCCGCCGCCAACGTCGCATGCCCGCACAGGTCCACCTCCTGCGCGGGGGTGAACCAGCGAATCTGCCACCCCCTCTCCTCCCGCAGCACGAAGGCCGTCTCCGAGAGGTTGTTCTCCATGGCGATCGACCGGAGCACGCCGTCCGGCAACCACGCGTCCAGTGGGCACACCGCGGCGGGGTTTCCACCGAAGACATGGGAGGTGAAGGCATCCACCTGGTAGAGGCGCAGGCGCATGATGATTGTTTACCTCAACCCGGGGAGTCCTGGGGAGCCAGGGCACTCAAGAAGGCCCCTCGCACCCGTTCCGTCAGCCGGAGTTCATCCTCACCGAAATCCTCCGGTGCCACGGGAGGAAGCACCTTCACGCTCAGGTGCGCACGAGGGCTCAGCCACGGCCCATCCCCCAGCACCAGGTCCGCGGTGCCCCGCAGCACCACCGGCACCACCGGCACCCGCTCCTCCATGGCCAGCCGGAAGGCCCCTCGCTTGAAGGGCAGCAGCCGGCCCCCCTCCGCGTACGTGCCCTCTGGAAAAATCAGCACCGGCATGCCCCGGCGCAGCCACATCTGGCAGGCCGTCAGCATCCGCTGCATGGAGTCCACCCGGCCTCGCTCCAGGCTCACGTAGCGCAGGAGGCTCATCATCCACCCCACCAGCGGCACCCGGAAGAGCGAAGCCTTGGACACGAACTTGAAGGGGTGAGAGAGGCCCATGCAGGCAAAAATATCCGCCATGGACTGGTGGTTGGCCACCAGCACGCACGGGCCGGCGGGCAGCAGCTCGCGCCCCTCCACCCGCACGCGCCAGCCCGGCCAGCAGCCCAGGTAGAGGAAGCACCAGCGGCACACGTACGCGTGCAGCAGGCGCCGGTCCCCGTCCCACGGCGCGGTGACGAGCCACAGCACCAGCCCGACGAAGAAGCACGGCAGGACGGTGAGCCCGAAGACGAGCCAGAACCAGAAGGAGACGACGTACCTCACTTCGAGGACGAGTTGAGCGCGCTGGCGAACTGCATGGCGTAGTTGACCTCCAGGCCCCCATCCACCACCAGCGTCTGTCCGTTGACGTACGAGGAGCCCTCGGAGCACAGCCACTCGATGGCCTTCGCAATCTCGTCCGGGCTGGCCACGTAGCCCACCGGCACGCTCTCCCTCACCTTCTCCTCGAGCACCTCCCAGGCCTCCCCCATGTAGAAGCGGCTGGAGTCGGTGTCGATGTAGCCCGGGTTGACGGCGTTGACGCGGATGCCGGTGGAGGCCAGCTCGGCGGCCAGGTACTTCACCAGGATTTCCATCGCGCCCTTCATCGCCCCGAGGAAGCCATGGAAGGGCAGCGGCATGCGCGAGTCCATGCCGGACACGGCGACAATCCTGCCCTTGCGGCCCTCCATCAGCGGCACCGCCCGCTGCGCTCCCAGCAGGAAGCTCTTCACCGTCACGTTGAACGTCTTGTCCATCTGGTGCAGCTTCGTCTGCATCAGCGGCAGGAAGGCGGTGGAGGCGGCGTTGGCCACGAAGGCGTCCAGCCCGCCGAACTCCGCCTGCACCACGTCGAAGGCCTCATGGAGGCTGGCCGGCTCGAGCTGGTCGGCGACGACGGTGCGGCAGCGACGGCCGAGCGCCTCCACTTCCCGAGCCAGCGCGGCCGCGGCCTCGGCGTCGCGCCGGTAGGTGGAGACGATGTCGTAACCCGCCTTCGCGAGTCTCAGAGAGAGGGCGCGGCCCACGCCTCGAGAGCCGCCGGTGATGAGCGCCACGGGAGCTGTCATGCCCCAGGGCATAGCACCTTCCGGTGCCAGAGCGAGAGCCGAGCCGCGCTCCCCGAGCGGGCGTCCGGGCGGAGGGCGCTCCACACGTGAAGTCGTCCGATTCCGGGTAGAGTGCGGCGCCATGGACGTCGCCTCTCCCCGTTGGCTCTACCTGCACGGCTTCGCCTCCGGCCCCCGCTCCACCAAGGGGGTGCGACTGGCCGAGCACTACGCGCGCCAGGGCATCCACCTGGAGCTGTTGAACCTGCGCCAGCCCTCGCTGGAGCGGCTGCGGATGAGCGCGATGATGGGCACGGTGCGAGAAGCCCTCGGCGGCGAGCGGGACAGGGCCATCGTCTTCGGCTCCAGCCTGGGCGGGCTGACGGCCTGCCGCGTGGCCGAGGAGGACGCCCGGGTATGCGCGCTGGTGCTGCTGGCGCCGGCCTTCCGCCTCGTGGAGCAGATGCGCCACCGGCTGGGCGAGCACGCCATGCGCCAGTGGGAGCAGACGGGCTGGCGGGAGACGGAGGACTACGCGGAGAAGCGCCTGACCCGGGTGGACTTCGGCTTCATCCAGGAGTTGGAGGCCCTGGACGCGCGCGGCGGGGGTTGGCCCGACGTGCGCGTGCCCACGCTGCTGGTACACGGGCGCGCGGATGAGACCATCGACATCTCCTACTCGCGCCAGTGGGCACGCGGCCGACGCCATGTGCGACTCGTCGAGGTGGAGGATGGCCACGAGC
>QKJM01000362.1 GCA_003249315.1 Archangium sp. | reverse complement strand
GCGCTTGGCCATTCCGTGCGAGAGCGCATGCGTCTGCACGCTCCACGCCTCGGAGAGGCCCACCGTCTCGAGCGCGGTACGCGCCTCGTGCTCGGGGCGCTCCAGGCCGCTCAGCTTCGCCCAGTAGATCAGCAGCGCGCCCACCTCCCAGCTCGGGGGGAGCAGCGCGTCCTGGGGCAGGGCGCCCAGCCTCCCCTTGAGGGCGCCATCCACTCCGGGATCCGCCCCCATCACCCGGAGGGTACCCCCGGTGGGCGAGAGGTAGCCGCAGATCATCGAGAAGGTGGTCGTCTTCCCGGCGCCGTTGGGGCCGATGAGTCCATACACCTGACCCGGGAGGACGGAGAAGCTCACTCCATCCACCGCCGCCTTGGGGCCGAAGCGCTTGGTGACGTTGACGAGCTCGATCGCCGGTTCGCTCACAGATCCCTCGTGCGCAGGACGTGGAGGGCGCCGCCGAGGAAGAGCAGCGCGAAGATGAAGTAGGCCAGACCGCTCGCCGCGAACTGCGCGAGCTGCGGGTGGAGCAGATCGTTCGCGTAGTGGGAGGGCGTCAGGTAGCGGAGGTAGCTCACCGGGTTGCCCTCGCTGACGAAGCTGCCCACGGCGTTGATCAGCCAGAAGGTGAAGAGCAGGAGGATGTTGAAGACGAGGCTCACCGCCGGGCTGCGGAAGAGGCTGGAGCAGAGGGTGGTGAGCGCCAGGTAGGACAGGGAGAACACCACCGCGGCCAGCCAGAACTTCGGCAGCATCAGCGCGAAGGCGCCGAGCGTGAACTCCGGTGTGGTGAGGAAGGCATAGAGGAAGATGGCCAGATCGATGATCAGGACCAGCCCCACCAGCACCGTGGCCTGGGAGAGGAACTTGCCCAGCAGCAGCGAGGAGCGCCGGGTGCGCACGGTGAGGTAGCGGATGGAGCGGCTTCCCACCTCGCCGCTCACCTGATCGAACCCCATGATGGCCACGTAGGCGGGGAGGAAGAACAGGGTGACCTTGAAGACCACCAGCACCACCAGGGGGACGTGCGCGAGCGCCTGGAGCATGGCCTCGTCTCCACCGACGAGGAAGCCGAGCGCTCCCGTGCGCATCTGCTCGAAGGCCTGGGTGGCGGCCTCGCCGTTCACACCGGCCTCGGCCAACTGGGCGTCCACCTGATCGCGCACCGCCTGGGCGATGGTGCCCACCACCAGCAGCACCAGCGCGGAGAACATGCTGTAGAGCCCGAGCAGCACCAGCACGCGCCCACTGCGCAGCGTGCGGCGGCTCTCGGCGCTCCAGATCACTGCCGTTTCGTTCAGGACGTTCAAGGCGCGGAGACCCTAGCGAGGCCTGGGAAGGCTCGCCAGGTTTCTTGCTCCCCAGGGGATCCTCCAGTGCAGAATGGACGGGCCTCCGGCTAGGATGCCGGTCGCCTCACCCGCGCGCTCGTGTCTCACATGCATCCTTCTCGCGCCCTGCCGCTCCTGCTGCTCCTCCCTCTCTTCCTGCTTCTCGGTCCCGTGCGGGCCGAGCCTCCTGGATTGGAGGCGGTGGAGGATGGGGGGCTCGCGGTGGGGACGGACGAGGGGACGGACGGGGGGACCGAGGCGGCGGAGGTGCTGCCGGGACTCGTCCCGCCGGCGCCGGTGCCCTCGCGCAAGGAGGACCCACCCTTCGCCCACCTGCGCCCGCTGCCTCGACAGCAGGACGTGCTGGCCCGGGCGAAGCGCGATGCGCGGGGACGGCTGGTGCTGCCGGGCTCGAAGGGCGAGGTGCCGCTGACGATCGAACCGGGTCTCCAGGAGGAACTCACCGCCATCCTCAGACGCTACGAGGTTCCCTACGGGGCGGTGGTGGTGCTGGAGCCGTCCACCGGACGGGTGCTGGCCATGGCCGAGCACTCGGCGGCCTCGCCGGGGCTGCGCGGGCTGTCCACGCGCGCGGTGTTTCCGGCGGCGAGCATCTTCAAGATCGTCACCGGCAGTGCGCTGCTGGAGGCGGGGGTGTCGCCCGTGGACGAGACGTGCTTTCACGGAGGCAAGCGGCGCCTCAGCGAGAAGCTGCTGGAGGACAGCACCCGGGATGGGCGGTGCCACTCGCTGGCGGAGGCGATGGCTCTGAGCGCCAACGTCGTCTTCGCCAAGCTGACGCAGCGCTATCTGTCGCCCGAGGCGCTGAGGCTCGCGGCGGCCCGCTTCCACTTCAACCGGGAGATAACCTTCCCGGTGCCCACGGACGTGTCGCTCGCGGCCGTGCCGGAGGAGGAGTTCCCCCTGGCGGAGACGGGGGCGGGCTTCGGGGACGTGTACCTCTCGCCGCTGCACGGCGCGCTGATGGCGGCGGTGGTGGCGAACGGAGGCGTGTGGAGGGCGCCGATCCTCTTCGAGCCCGAGGCGGACACGCCGTCACCCGGAGAGCAGGTGCTGACGCCCGAGGTGGCGCGTCACCTGACGGACATGCTGGAGGAGACGGTGACGCGGGGGACCGCGCGCCGCATCTTCCGTGAGCGCGGCATGCGCGTGCCGGGCGCGGTGGGCAAGACGGGGACGCTGGCGGATCGCAACCCCTTCCGCGACTACTCGTGGTTCGTCGGCTTCGCGCCCCGGGATGAGCCGCGGCTGGCGGTGGCCGCGGTGATCGTCAACGAGCCGCTGTGGCGGATTCGCGCCACGTGGCTCGGCCGCGAGGCGCTGCGCCTGGGCCTGGCTCGCATACCTCGGAGGGCCACGACGGAGGACTCCTCCACGGCGGAGGGGCCGCCCTCGGAGGAAGACGGGGCCCTCGAGGCGCCGCCCGAAGTCGAAGTGTCCTCGACGTGGAGCGCTCCGATGGGGCCGTCCGTGTCCGCCGCGCCCTGACGACGGCCTACCTCGGGGTGAGCGCCACCAGCCCGCTGTCGAGGAAGTCGCGGAAGTACTTGAGCGCCTCCAGCTCCTGCAGCGGGGACATGTGGATGATGGCGCCCAGGTCCCTCTTCCCGTCGATGCGCGACAGCAGGTAGCGCATGGGAGCTCCGAGCTGCATCATCTTCAGCTCCGCGGGAGACACCTTCAGCGAGGGCACGCCTGGCTTCTCCAGCAGCTCCCGGCGCAGCGCCCCCAGCAGCGCGGCCTCCGCCGAGCGCAGCATCTCCTCCGTCTCGGAGGAGGGCGCCATCTCGTGCGCCCGGCGTGCCAGCGCCTCCCCGTCTCGGAAGTTGCCCTCCTCGAGGAAGGATCGCGCTGCCTGGAGGAGCTCGCTGGCGGGGGAGTCGGCGCTGAGGATGCTCGCATCCACCACCTGGGCTTCGCCCTCCTTGCTCGGTGCGGCTCCTCCTTCCGGCGGCGCTCCCTCCCGCACCTTCAACGCCTCCATCCGGTGGAGCGAGTACAGGCGTTGGTAGAGAGGGAAGTCCGAGATGCGCAGCGCCTCGGCCAGCTCGTCGATGTTCATCCCCTGATCGATCAGCGACACCATCCTCGTGTCCAGACTGCCCGGCCGCGGCGACTCCGGCAGCCGCTGCACGTCCACCTCCAGGTACACCCTTCCTGAGGGGAAGACCGCGCGGATGGCCTCCCAGGCCGCCTCGCGGAACTCGCCCTCCAGGTATACGTCCGCCAGCTCCACCCGGACGTCCACTCCGTCGATCTCGACTGGCGGCTCGCCCGCGTCGAAGGAGAACGTTCCAGCCTCCCACGGGAAGGCGTCCAGCAGCGTCTCGCTGAACTTCAGGCGGAGCGTGTCTCGCACCGTCTGCTCCGGCACCAACCCGATCATCACCAGGATCTTCCCCATCAGGAAGCGCGTCTCGCGCTGGGTGGCGTGAGCCTGGGCGAGCTGCTCCATGCTCAGGTGCCCCTGGTTGACGAGGAACTGGCCGATGTGCTCGCGCGGCTGGTTGGAGCTGGCGCTCACGATCTGCCCGCGGCGCAGTTGGATCAGCTTGCGCACCTCGCCGCGTCCCACCCGCAATACGCCCGTGGCACGGCGATTGCCGAGGTAGGCGACGAGATCCTTCAATGGCATCGTCGAGAAGTCACCTGACAGGCCGCGCATTGCTTCGCATCCTGCTACCGAATGATCGTCCGAATCTACTCGAAACCGAACTGTTGCCTGTGTGAGCAGGCCAAGGCCGTGTTGGACCGGGTGCGCGAGCGCATCCCCTTCGAGCTGCTGGAGGAGGACATCCGTGCCAGCCCGGAACTCTTCCAACGCTACCGGTACGATATTCCCGTGGTCACCGTCGACGGCCAGGAGGCCTTCCGGCTCCGCCTGGACGAGGCCGAGGTAGAGGCCTTCCTCCTGCGGGCAATGCATGGCACGTCTATTGCTCTTCTCGACGGGCAGGAGGAGCAACTTCCTTCTCTTCCCCAGGAAATACGGGGGGATGGGGAGGAGGGATAGGGGTGGGACTGTAAAACCTGGGGCGAGCGCCGGAGGAACGATGGGAAAAAAGGTTCTGACCGAGCGAGGGTGGGGGGAGTGGTGGAGTTGAGGCGCAAGCACAGGCGGGAGGAGCAGCCGCGGACGGTGTTGGTGGTGGATCCTCGAGAGGAGGATCTGGAGCGGACGCGAGTGGTGCTGGTGGAGGCGGGATTCCGGGTGGTACCGGTGACACGCTTCGATGCGGCGGGGCCGCTGTTCGAGGCGATCGTCCCGGACGCGGTGGTGCTGTCGGCGCAGCCGCCGGACTACATGGCGGTGTCGGTTGCGCGCCGGTTGAAGCAGATGGGCAAGGGAGCGGTGCCTCTGTTGTACCTGGTGGATCCGGGGGACGGGGAGACGCACCGGTACTGTCTGGAGAAGGGCTTGTTCGTGGACATGGTGCCGCGGACGGACTCGGGGGAGGAGCTGGCGCTGCGGCTCAACGCGCAGCTCCGGCTGAAGGCGGCCGTGCGCCGGACGATGATGCCGGACGAGGCGGGCCTGGCGGTGGCGCTGCAGGACCCGCTCACCGGCCTGTACAACCGGGCCTTTCTGCTGGAGTTGCTCGCGCTGGAGATCCGGCGCACGGAGCGCTTCGGAGGGGGCTTCTCGCTGGTGGTTGGAGCGCTGGAGGGCTTCCGTGCGGTGCGACGGGAGTCCGGCAGGAGGCTGGCCGAGCGACTGCTCGTCTATGGCGCGGTGGTGTTCGGCCAACTGGTGCGTGAGGCGGACGTGGTGGCGCGGGTGGGCGAGGATGTGTTCGCCGTGCTGCTGCCGGAGACCCCCGCCGAGGGTGTGTCGGAGGTGGTGGAGCGCGTGGGGGATCGCTTCGAGTGTGCTCGCCTGCAGGTGAAGGGAAAGGCGCTGTGCGCCTCGTTGGCGCTCGGCGCGGTGAGCTACCCGGACACGGTGGGGACTCCGGCGCAGCTCCTCTCCAGTGCGCTGCAGGAGATGCGGCGGACGCGGGAGGAACAACGCCGGAGCACGGTGGGTGCCAACCGGTTGATGATTTGAGGGATGGGTGGCCTGGGGTGTCGCCTGCTGGGGTGATTCGAGATGGACTGGGTGAGGGGAGGCGAGGGGATGGACCGGATCGCGGTGCTGGTGGTGGACGACGAGGAGCAGGTGCGAACGTTCCTCGGCGAGCTGTTGGGCAGCTCGGGATACCAGGTGCGCTGCGCGTCGAGTGGCCCCCAGGCACTGGAGATGTTGTCGGGGGGCTCGTTCGATGTGGTGCTGTTGGACGTGATGATGCCGGAGATGAGCGGCCTGGAGGTGCTGCGGCGCTACCGGGCCTCGGGTGGCTCCGCGCCGGTCATCGTGCTTTCGGCGCTGTCGGGGGCGGAGGACGCCATGCGGGCGATGAAGCTTGGGGCGAGCGACTACCTGTCCAAGCCCTTCAGCAGCGACGAGCTGGAGGATGCCATGGGCCGGGCGCTGGGCACTCGCGCGCTGGTGCGTTCGTCCTCGGCGGTGGTCCCGCCCTCTCCCCCGTTGGTACCGCAGGAGGAAGTGGGCGGGGAGCGGATGTTCATCTCCCTCTCGCCGGCGATGCGGCGGGTGCGCGCGCTGGTGGATCGCATCGCCGACACGGACGTACCGGTGCTGCTGCTCGGTGAGTCCGGGACGGGCAAGGAGGTGATCGCCCGGGAGATCCACGCGCGCAGCGGGAGGCGCAACCGGCCGTTCATCAAGGTGAACTGCGCGGCGCTGCCGGGCGAGCTCCTGGAGAGTGAGCTGTTCGGCCACGAGCGCGGCGCCTTCACCGGGGCGACGGCGGAGAAGCCCGGCAAGTTCGAGCTGGCGGACCAGGGCACCATCTTCCTCGATGAGATCGGTGAGATGGCGATCCGGCTGCAGGCCAAGCTGCTGCAGGTGTTGCAGGACGAGGAGTTCTTCCGGGTGGGAGGGAAGAAGAGCGTCCGTGTGGACAGCCGGGTGGTGGTGGCGACGAACAGGGACCTGGAGCGGGAGATCGAGCTGGGCAACTTCCGGGAGGACCTGTTCTATCGCCTGAACGTCGTGGCCATCCGCCTGCCGCCGCTGAGGGAGCGGCCGGAGGACGTGATGCCGCTGACGGACCACTTCCTGAAGAAGTACGGCCGGAGCTACGTGAGCGGGGTGTTGGAGCTGCCGTCGGAGGTGCTGCGGACCTTCACCGAGTACGACTGGCCGGGCAACGTGCGCGAGCTGGAGAACATGGTGCGTCGGCTGTGCGTGCTGAAGGATCCCTCGCTGGTGCTGGACGAGCTGCGCGCGGGGAACCGGTCTCCGGCGAGCGCCCCCTCGTTGCCCACGGCGTACTCGGGAGAGCAGGGGGGCGCGGAGCCTCCGCCGCCGACCCCGGCGCCTCGGACGCCGTCGAGCACCTCGCTGCAGGCGGTGGAGGTGTCACCGAGAGGGGAGGCCCCGCCGGTGGAGCCGCCGGTCAACCAGGTGGCGCCGCAGCGCTACGCCAACCCGTTCGAGATGCCGCAGCCCCCACCTCCCCCGCCCAGCGTGCCGGAGGGGGAGATGTCGTTGAAGGACATCGGCAAGAGGGCGGCCATGCTGGCGGAGCGGGAGGCCATCCTGGCCATGCTGCAGCGCACGGCATGGAACAAGCGGCGGGCGGCGAGCAAGCTGCGGATCAGCTACAAGGCGCTGCTCTACAAGATCAAGGAGTGCGGGATCATCGACCCGCGAGCCTCGGCCGAGTTCTGAGCGGGGCCAGGGGGGACGAGGAGGGCGCCTATCTCGCCTTTCGCTGTCCCCCGGTGGTCGCTCGCTTTCCGGGTGTACGCCCGGCTGGCGGGCCGAGCTTCTTCGCTGCGGGTCGCTTCGCCGCTCGCGGGCGCCGTGCATCCCCTCTCTCGGCCAGGTAGCGCTCCTGCTCGCTGATGAAGACTGGATCCCTCCGCGGCACCGTGGCCGGAGGAATCCGGGAGCGGATGACCTTCTCCACCGCCGCGAGCCGCTCGGCATCCTCTTCGGTGACGAAGGTGGAGGCGCGTCCACTCGCCCCGGCGCGGGCCGTGCGGCCGATGCGGTGGACGTAATCCTCGGGAGAGTGCGGCAGATCGAAGTTGATGATGTGTCCGATCTGCTCCACATCCAGCCCGCGCGCAGCGATGTCGGTGGCCACCAGGCAGCGGTACTTTCCGCGCTCGAAGCCCGCCATCGCCTGCTTGCGCTGGTTCTGGGTGCGCTCCGAGTGGATGCAGGCCGCCTTGTAGCCCTCCCGCTTGAGCACCTGCTGGATCTTGTCCGCGCGCTGCTTCGTGGCGGCGAAGACGAGGACGCTGTCCTCGTCGCGGGCCATCAGGGTGAGGAGCAGCGCCCACTTCTCGTCCGGCTTCACGGAGTAGAGCTTCTGCTCGACCCTGGGCGCCGGCGTCCCGCTGCGCGTCACCTCCGTGCGCACCGGCCTGCGCAGGACGCGCTGGGCGAACTCGGTGACGGCATGCCCCAGCGTCGCCGAGAAGAGCAGCGTCTGACGCTCCCTCGGTATTTCCCGGAAGAGCTCCTCGAGCTGAGGCTGGAAGCCCATGTCCAGCATGCGGTCGGCCTCGTCCAGCACGAGGGCGCGCACCTGCTGGAGCTTCACCTCCCTCGTGCTCAGCACGTCCACCAGCCGCCCCGGGGTGGCGATCACGAAGGTGGGCTTCCCTCGGAGCGCCTTCAACTGATCCCCCATGTTCTCCCCGCCGATGACCACCGCGTGGCTGAAGCCATGCTCGGCGCCGAAGAAGCGCGCCTGCTCGGCGATCTGCATCACCAGCTCGCGCGTGGGGGCGAGGATCAGCCCCAGGGTGCCCTCCTGGCCGCGGAAGCGCTCCATCAGCGGTAGCAGGAAGGCGGCCGTCTTTCCCGTGCCGGTGGCGGCGCAGCCCACCACGTCGCGGCCGGCCAGCGCCGGGGGAATGGCCTGGGCCTGGATGGGGGTTGGGGTCTTGAAGCGGGCTCGACGCAGCGCGGCGAGGGACTCCGGGGATAGCCCGAGGGACTCAAAGGTTGCACTCACGCCCCCAGCGCTATCACGCGGGGCTACCGGGGGCGAGCGCCACGTAACGGGTCTCGTGGACCCCGGCCTCGGCGGGTCCTGGCTACTTTCTCTCCTGTCGGGATATCGTCCGCCCGCGGTCGGGCCATCCGGCCGAGAGCACGTGATGCGACGTGCCTGTCTCGTGCAGAAGAGGGCGTATGTCCAAGCTGTTCGCGGCATTCAACGAGGGCGTGAGCCTCTCGATGTCCGGCAATCACGAAGCCGCACTGAAGGTGTTCGACCGGGTCCTCGCGCAGGATCCGAAGCATGTGCTGGCGCTGAGCTCCAAGGGGTTCTCCCTGATGAGCCTGGGGCGTCCGCGTGACGCACTGCGTTGTTTCGAACTCGCCGTGGAGCTGGACTCCGGGACGGCCGACTTCTACCGCCACGCGGCGATCTGCCAGCTCGAGCTGGACGAGCCCGAGGCGGCGAGGACCCTGCTCGAGCGGGCCCTGCAGCTCAATAGCGAGCAGGCGTGGCGCGAGGCGGCGGCGATGGAGGTGACCGCGCTCGGGAAGGCGCTGTTGTCGGAGTCGGGGAAGCACCGGACCCGGGGCATCGGGTTGACGGGCAAGGCACGCTACCGGCACGCCCGGCACGTGTTGGAGGTGGCGCTGGAGCTGCACCCGGGGCTGGCGGAAGTGGCCAGGGCGTTGGCCGACACCTGGGCGCACCTGGGTGACACGGAGCGGCGAGACCACTACACCCAGCTCGCGAGCCGGCTGCAGCGCTCCGCCGCCGCCGTCTGAGCCCCAGCGCTTCGGGAAAAGAATCCTCCCCGGTATGCCGTTCGCGCGGCTCGTGCGTCCTCCGTCCTGAAACCGGGCGATGAGGTTCCTGCGTGAAGGGCACTGCCATCATGGACGAGACGCGACTGGAGGCGAGGGGCGCTGCCTTCGACTTCGACTCGCTCGTGGAGCGGGAGCAGGCCGCCCTGCTGCGCCTGGCCCGCCGCCTCGTCTGGGATGGGGAGGAGGCGAGGGATCTCGTCCAGGCCGCCCTCGCGGATGCCTATGAGAAGCGGCATGCCCTGAAGGACCCCCAGGCCGGTCTCGCCTGGTTGCGCCGCATCCTCGTCTCCCGCGCCATCGGCCACCTGCGTCGCCGCCGCGTGTGGAACCTCGTCCGGGAGACGCTGGAGCTCGGTCCGCCGTCGTCTCCCTCCCCCGAGGAGCGCTTCGCCGGTGTCGAGCGCTGGAGGGCCTTCGGTCGCGCCCTGCGAAGCCTCCCCGCGCAGCAGGCCACGGCCTTCTCCCTCCGCTACCTGGAGGGGCTCGAACTCGACGCCGTCGCCGAGGCCATGGACATCGGCCGCGGCACCGTCCGCATCCACCTCTACCGGGCGCTCAAGAAGCTCAAGGCCGCCGATGCGCTCCGAGGAGACACCCCATGAGCTGCCATGATGTCGCCGAGGCCCTCGTGGACGAGCGCCTGCCCCGGCCTCCGGGCCTCCAGGCCCACCTGGAGCGCTGCCCCGAGTGCCGTGCGCTCGCACGACTCCATGCCTCCGCCACTCTTCTCGGCCTTCCCGAGCCGCCTCCTCCGGCGCCCATCTCCCGCGAGGCCATCTTCGGCGTGGTGCGCCGCCGCCGGCGCCGCCGCCGTATCGTGGTGGGCACCGCCGCCACCTGCGCCCTCGCGGCGCTGGTGCTGTTCGCATGGCCTCGCCTCGCCCCGCCCGTTCCCCTGGGCGACGCGCCGCTCTCCGGAGTGGAGCACCCCGTGCTGGTGGTTCAGCCCGAGCGGTCCACCGCGTCCGAGCCCGCCTCCCTCGGGCTGCTGATGGCCGAGGTGTACGGCTACACGCGTGGCAATCCCTCCGTGGAGGACGCGCTGTACCGCCCCTTCGGAACGCTCGCCCTCTGGGTGCGCCCACCGGACGCCTCCGTGGCGTTCCTCCCTTCCTCGCGGTCCCAGTGAAGTCGAAGTCACGAAAGGAGCCGAATCATGAAGAGGCTGTTGTGTGCCCTGGTCGTCCTCACCGCGGTCCCCTCGTTCGCGCAGGAGAAGCAGGAGGAGGACGTGCATGTCGTCATCCAGCGTTCGGGGGATCTGCCCGAGCTGCCTCCACTCCCGCCGACCCCCCCGCTGCCGCCGCTGCCCCCTGCCTCCTACGGGATTCCCCCTCATCTGGTGGAGAAGCTCGGCCTTCCCAAGGAGCTGGTGCGGCGGGTGCAGGATCTGACGTTCGAGTCCAACGAGGCGTTGATCGGCCTGGAGGCGGAGCTCAAGCGGGCCCGGCTCGGGCTGGAGCGGGAGCTGCGTCAGCCCGAGCCCAACGAGTCCCGGGTGATGGAGTGGGTGGAGAAGGTGGGCCGCGCGGAGACGGCGGTGCGCAAGAACCGTGTGGGGCTGATGGTGGCCATCAAGAAGGCGCTGGGCCCGGACAACTGGCAGAAGTTGGAGGCGGAGATGGGTCCCTTCGGCCAGCCGCACCGGGTCCATATCGAGCGGCGGATCGAACGCAAGCCGTAGCCCTCAACCCCCCTTGGGCAGCTTCGTCTTCCCCATCGCCAGGATGCGCTTGAAGTGCTCGGCGGTGACGGGCGTCACGCTGAGCCGGCCGCGGGTGATGAGGGGAAAATCCTTCAGCTCCGCGGTAGCCTTGACGGTGGCGAGCGTCACCGGCTCCTTCAAGGCCACCACGGGTCCGACCTCCACCGAGGCCCAGTCCTCTCCGGGCGCGGTGGAGTCCGGCCCTGCCTCGGTGAGCACCTTCGCCACGGCCACCACCGCCTTGCCCTCGTTGGAGTGGTAGTAGAGGCACAGGTCTCCGGGCTTCATCGCCCGGAGGTTGTTGCGCGCCTCGAAGTTGCGCACGCCGGTCCACTCCGTGCGTCCGTCCTGTTCCAACTGGGAGTAGGCGTAGACGGAGGGTTCGCTCTTGATCAGCCAGTACTGAGATTTCGCCATGTCATCGGCATGCTAGAGCACGAGACGGAGTGGTGACAGACTCCTCTCTCTGGAGGACCGCATGCCCATCCGAGAGTACGACGCGCTCGACGCCACCGCGCTCGCCGAGCTGATCCGCAAGAAGGAAGTACACCCGAGCGAGTTGGTGGAAGAGGCCATCTCGCGGATAGAGGTCCTCAACCCGCGGCTCAACGCCGTCGTACACAAGATGTACGAGCAGGCCCGTCAGGCCGCCGCCGGTCCCCTTCCCGAGGGACCCTTCTCCGGCGTGCCCTTCCTGGTGAAGGACTTCGATGGCTACCTCGCGGGCGAGCCCTACACCGGCTCGTGCCGGGCGCTGACGGGCTTCGTGCCCGAGCGGGACGCGGAGCTGATGGCACGCTACCGTCGGGCCGGGGTCCTCTTCGTGGGGAAGACGAACACCCCGGAGCTGGGGATCCTTGGCACCACCGAGTCGAGGCTGCGCGGGCCGGCGCGAAACCCGTGGAACCTGGAGCACTCGACGGGCGGCTCCAGCGGAGGCTCGGGGGCCAGCGTGGCTGCGCGCGTGGTGCCCATGGCCCATGGGGGGGATGGCGGTGGCTCCATCCGGATTCCTTCCTCCGCTTGTGGCCTGTTCGGCCTCAAGCCCACCCGGGCGCGCAACCCCGTGGGCCCCTTCATGGGCGAGGGCTGGGGCGGCTTCGTCCAGCAGCACGTCCTGTGTCTCAGTGTGCGGGACAGCGCCGCCATGCTCGATGCCACCCATGGATCGGAGGCGGGTGCGCCCTACATGGCGCCTCCTCCCGCCAGGCCCTTCCTCGAGGAGGTGGGTGCCCCTCCGGGTCGGCTGCGCATCGCCTTCTCCGCCACCTCGCGCTTCGGGAGGACGATCCACCCGGACTGCGTGGACGCCGTGCAGGACGCCGCCCGGCTCTGCCGGGAGCTGGGCCATGAGCTCGTGGAGGACGCGCCGAAGTTCGATCGCGAGGAGCTGGTCCGGGCCTACCTGGTGACCGTCGCCGCCAACGTGGCGGTGGATCTGGAGGAGATGGGGCGGCTCATCGGCAAGGCGATCTCCCCGGATGACGTCGAGCCCTCCACCTGGGCGATGGCGCAGCTCGGCAACATCCTCTCCGCCGCGGATCTGCAGCGCGCGCGCCACTCCATGCACCGCGCTGGCCGGATCATGGCCTCCTTCCTGGAGCGCTACGACGTCTTCCTCGACTCCACGCTGGCCTTCCCGCCGGTGCGCATTGGTGAGCTGGCTCTCAAGCCCGCGGAGGTCGCCGGGCTCGCGGTCCTGCGCCGCGTGCCCGTGAAGGCCGCCTTCCTCAAGCTGCTCGACGCCCTTGCCGTCAACAGCCTGGAGCGGACCCCCAACACCCAGCTCTGCAACCTCACCGGGCAGCCCGCCATGTCGGTCCCCCTGCATTGGAACGCCGCGGGGTTGCCCATTGGTGTGCAGTTCGCGGCGCGATTCGGCGAGGAGGCGACGTTGTTCCGTCTGGCCTCCCAGCTCGAGCAGGCTCGGCCCTGGATGGGACGCAAGCCGCCGATCGTGGAGTCCGTCTCCCGGGAACGGGCGGCTTGAGGTAGGCGAGTCCCGGCCCCTCTCCTCGTTACCTGGGAAGGTGATGTTTCCGATGGAGATGGGCCGCTGACCGTCCTCGTTCCACGGCCTCAGGCCTCCTTGGCCATGCCGTCGGGAACCGCCAGCCTGCCGCCGAGCACCGAACTGCTGGCGATCAACCCCAGCCCCGCCAGCGCGAGCGTGGTGGCCTCCGTGTACGGTCCCAGCACCGAGCCGAGCAGCGACATCGCTCCCGCCCCTACCGTGAATACCGCGATCATCGCGCCCGCTGCCTTCCCCATGTCCGTTCTTCCCTTGCTCGCCAGTTCCCCTGGTGGAAGTCCCCGCTCCCTGTGCGAGACCATTCAAACGACATGCCGTCCGCCTGCCCTGGGGAGAAGGAAGAATCCTGCTACTTCCAGGGCAGGGAATTGCCCTGACTGGGAGGGGATTGCCCGAGAGGGCAGACCGCCCTCGGGTCCGTTGTCGGAATTCCTTCCAGACACCCGAATCGCCTCCCTCGGACCCTGACGGGAAAACCTCGATGCTCCGGGAGATTTCGTCCTGGAGGTTCCCTGGCACACCCGCTGCTACGGACAAGCCTGGAACGCGTAGCCTCGGTCTGGCGGCTGGCTGGTTGGAGGGGACTCGCGGGAAGGGCGAGGGATGGGAAGGAAGAGCACGAGGTGGTGGGGGGTGCTGGGGTTGCTCCTCCTGTCGGGGTGCGCCCATCGGGTGGTGCCCCGGGTGGACAACTCGGAGCAGCCGTATCGCATTGGCCGGGAGGATGTGCTGGACGTGACGGTGTGGCGGGACGCGGAGCTGTCGCGCACCCTGCCGGTGCGCCCGGATGGCTTCATCTCCCTGCCCATGGTGGGCGAGGTGCGCGCCGAGGGTCGCACTCCCCCGGAGTTGGCCGAGGAGATCCGCCAGTCGCTGACGGTCTGGCTCCAGGAGCCACGGGTGACGGTCATCGTCCGCGAGGTGAACAGCAGCCGCGTCTTCGTGACGGGAGAGGTGGCCCGCCCCGGCGCCTACCC
>QKJM01000410.1 GCA_003249315.1 Archangium sp. | reverse complement strand
CGCCAGACCTCGCTGCCTGTCCTCCTCTCCTCCACGCGTAGTGAGGATGACGACCGGGAGGGCCTTGTGGACGGGGTGGCTCTTGACGCGCCGCGTCAACTCCAACCCATCCACGCGCGGCATCTCCAGATCGGAGACGACCAGCTCCACCGGGTTGTCCTCCAGCAGCTCCAGGGCCTCCATGCCGTCGGTGGCCACGAGGGTCTCATAGCCAACCGCCTCCAACAGCGAGGCGATCAGCTCGCGGGTGAGGGGGGAGTCGTCCACCACGAGGATGCGGCGGCGGGGAGCGGGGGTGGCGGGAGCGGGCCGTTTGACGGGAACGGGTCGGGCGGCGGCCTCACGCAGGCCGGAGGTGCCCTGGGCGCTGGCGATGAGGTGGGCCGCGGACAGCACCATGGAGAGCCGGCCATCGGCCAGGGTGGTGGCACCGGTGAGGTGGGGAAAGCGGGCGAGCAGCCCCTTGAGGGGGAGGATGGCCTGGACGCGCTCCTCCAGCACCCGATCCACCGCGAGGGCGGCGACGGCGCCCTGGCTGCGCACCACCAGCACCAGCGCGCCCGCCTCCGGCGCATACCAGGAGGCAAGCCCGAGCAGGGCCCCCAGGGGGGCGAAGGGCATGGGCTGGCCGTCCACCTCCAGCACCGCCCGCCCGGCCACGTCCTTGAGCTGCGAGGCCTCCACCTTCAGCGCGCGTGAGACATGCACGGCGCTCAAGCACAGCGTCTCCTCGCCCACCTTCACCAGCAGCAGCGGCGCCACCGTGAGGGACACCGGCACCCGCAGCTCGAAGCACGTGCCCCGACCGAGCGTGGAGTCCACCTGCACGTCCCCGCCCAGCGCGCGCAGGGAGCTGCGCACCGCGTCCAGCCCCACTCCACGCCCGGAGATGTCCGTGGCCACCTCCCGCGAGGTGAAGCCGGAGTAGAAGATGAGCTCGCGAGCCGCCTGCTCCGACAGCGCCGCCGCCGTCGCCTCGTCGAGGATGCCCTTGCGCACCGCCGCCCGGCGCAGCAGCCCGGGCTCCAGCCCCACCCCGTCGTCCTCCACCCTCAGCACCAGCCGGTTGCCGTCGCGCGCGGCGCTCAGCGTCAGCTTCCCCCGCGGGTGCTTCCCCGCCGCCACCCGCTCCACCCGCGTCTCCAGCCCGTGATCCAACGCGTTGCGCACCAGGTGCAGCAACGGATCCCTCAACGACTCCACCACCGCCCGATCCGCCCGCGTGTCCCCTCCTTCCACCACCAGCTCCACCTCCCTGCCCAGCTCCCGCGCCAGATCCCTCACCATCCGCGGGTAGGGCTCGAAGAGGACGGAGAGGGGCAACATGCGCAGGCGCTGCACTTCCTCCGCCACGTGGCCCAGATCCCTCAGCTCCTCGTTGGCCAGCAGCTTCGCCTCGCGGTGGAGCGCGGCGGCCAGCTCCTTGGCCTGGCCCAGGCGCTCGGAGAGCAGGGCACCCGCGGGCCCCAGGTTCTCCGCCGCCCGCGCCAGCAGGCTCAGCTCCCGGGCCAGCTCCAGGCGCCGCGCGTTGGCCAGCTCGCGTCGGCGCGCCACCTGGGTGAGGTTGGTGACCGCGCTCGTCAGCAGCTCGAGGCTCGCGCTCCCGATGCGCACCGAGTTGTCCGCGCGAACCTCCCCTGAGCGCGGGGCGGTCACCGGGGCCGTAGGCGGCTTCTCGCTCGAGACTTGCGGCATCCTCCCGAGGTTGGTCGCCACCTGCACCGAGGCCGAGGGGCGCGAGGGCGCATCCCCCGCCAGTGACCGGCCCGCCATCGGCGTCCGGAGGACGGGGGGAGACGGGGGGCCTTCCGGCGGCCGAGGAGCCACCAGGGAGGAGGCCGGACGGCCGAGCGCGGGAGTCCCCAAGGCCGGCGTGCCCTCCTCCTTGCGCGCGGACGAAGCGGCCGGCTCACCCCGAGGCGCCGAAGGAGGCGCTCCTCTCGAAGGGGCCGACTCCTCCCGCGGCTCCTGGTCCGGAGAGGCGGCGGCACCGGACTCGGCCTGGCCAGCCGCCTCCACCCGGGTGCGCTCCCGCAACCACTGCACCAGCTTCTCCACCTCCGGAGGGGCCTGGGGCGCCGGCGCCGCGCCGGCCATCACCATCACCGCATCCGAGGCCAGCAGGAGCACGTCGGTGGAGGAGCCGCTCAGCGCATGGCCGTTGCGCTCGGTGGCCCGCACCAGCTCCTCCATATCGTGGACGAGCGTGTTGACGTCGCTGAAGCCCATCATCCGGGCCTCGCCCTTGAGGCCGTGCAACTCGCGCAGCACGGCGCGACCGGCCTCCAGGCTGGCCCCCGTCTCCAGCTCCATGATGCGGCGGTTGACGCGCTCCAGGCGCACCCCGACCAGCTCCCGGAACTGCTTGAGCAGCCTCTCGCGCGCGCTCACCCGCCGCTCCCTCCGTGCCGCTCGATCTGGAACCGCTCCACCACCGCCCTCAAGTCCTTCGCCAGCGTGGACAGGTCCCCATTGGCGCCGATGACCTGCTTGGTGGCGTTATGGCTCTGCTGGGTGATGCGCAGGATGTCCGCCATGGCCTCGGCCAGGAGATCCGTCCCGCTCTGCTGCTGCTGGGTGGCCAGGGAGATGGCCCGCACCGCGTCCGAGGTGCGCCCGGCCAGCTCGACGATCTGCCGCAGCGACTCGGAGACCTGCTGCGCGAGCAGGGTACCCGTCTCCGTGGCGCGCACTCCGCCCTCGGTGGCCATCACCGCTGCCCCCGAGGCGTCCTGCACCTCCTCGATGAGCCCTTCGATCTCCTTGGTCGACTCGATCACGTTCTCCGCCAGGCGCCGCATCTCCGCGGCCACCATGGAGAAGCCGTGCCCCGCCTCCCCCCCCTTGGTGCCCTCCAGCTCGGCGTTGAGCGCCAGCAGATCCGACTTGTCCGCCACCCCGTTGATGAACTCGACGATCTTCCCGATCTGCTGCACCCGCTTGTTCAACCGGGCCACCGCGCCGGCGATGGCCTGGTTGTCGTGGCGCATGCGGTTCATCGTCTCCAGGAAGGACTCGGAGCTGGCCTGCCCGGCCTTGGCCGCGCCGAGCGTCTTGTGGGCGATCTCCGCCACGGAGCTGGCGTTCTCGGCGATCTGCCGCGCCGAGCGCGCCAACTCCTCCGTGGTGGCGCTCGTCTCATCCAACGAGCTGGCCTGCTCGGCGGCGCCGGCCTCGTAGAGGCTCGAGGTGGAGAGGATCCCCTCGGTGGTGGAGCTGATGCGGGCGCCGGCGCACTGGAGCTGGGAGAGCACGTCCGCCAGGTGGACCCGCATGGTGGTGAAGGCGGCGGAGACGGCCCATACCTCGTCCTCGGCGGGGATGAGATGCAGGGAGCTGAGATCTCCCTCCGCGATGCGGTGGGCCGCCTCGCCCAGATCGCGCATGGGGCGGCCCAGGATGGTGCCCGCCAGCCAGGCGGCGGCCAGGGCCACCCCGAAGACGAGCAGGCTCAGGGCGCCGCCGGACAGAATGGCCTCCGCGCGCAGCTCCTCTATCCGCTCCGCCTGCCGCTCCCTGCTGGGCTCGGCGAGTACCTCGGCGAAGGCCCGGTCCGACAGCGAGGACGTCACATCCCCGATGAGCGTCGCGGGTGTCACCACGGAGATGGCGGTGAAGATGACCAGCCGCACTCGGATCTGCGAACGCCGGGGTGCGGCGGAGATGGCCCGCGCCGACGTCAGCCCGTACGCCCCCAGGCGCCGCACCACCCACCGCGCCCGCAGGGTGACGAGGCAGTAGACGAGCACCGCGGTGAGCGGCCCGAAGAGCACCCCCGGCCAGGCGACGCGCAGCACCAGGAGCATGTTCTCCTGGCTGGTGAGCAACCCGAGCCCCAGGTTGGTGAAGACGGTGGTGAGCAGCCACAGCACGAGCGAGGAGAAGAAGGTGAAGTCCGGCAGCCGCAGCACCTCCACCGCCGCCTGCGCCAGCCGCTCCTGCGTGTGTGACCCCGCATCCGACTCCACCCGCCGCAGCACCCGCAGCCGATCCCAGCACAGGGTGATCTCCACCACCATGGCGACGATGGAGAACACCACCATCAGCAGGAAGAACAGCGGGAAGGCCTCTCCAATCCGCTCGCTCAGGGTGATCTGGCAGTAGCGGTACCCCAGCATCGACACCGCCAGGTTGGCGTAGATGACGGGCAGCAGCAGGCGGCGACTGAAACGCGCGCGGCGCGAGCGCATGCGACTCACTCCTCCCTCTCCGCCACGCGGAAGCGCTGCACCGTGGCCTTCAAGTCCCTGGAGAGCGCGGACAGGTCCATGTTGGCTCCCACCATCTGCCGGGTGGCCTCCACGTTGTCCTCGGTGACGCGGAGGATGTCTCCCATGGCCTTGGCGAGCTGATCCGTCCCCGTCTGCTGCTGCTGGGTAGCCAGCGAGATGGAGCGCACCGCGTGGGAGGTCTGCCGCGCCAGCTCGAGGATGAGGCCCAGGTTCTGGTCCACCTGAGCCGCCAGCGAGGCGCCCCGATCCGTCGTCTTCAGCCCGGCCTCGGTGGCCATCACCGCCGCCTGGGTGGCGTCGCGGATCTCATCGATGAGCCGCTCGATCGCCAGGGTGGAGGAGAGCACGTTCTCCGCCAGGCGGCGCATCTCCGCGGCCACCAGGGAGAAGCCCCGGCCCGGTTCCCCGGCCTTGGTGCCCTCCAGCTCGGCGTTGAGCGCCAGCAGGTCCGACTTGTCGGCGATCTCGTTGATGAACTCCACCACCTTGCCGATCTGCAGCACCCGCTTGTTGAGGCGCACCACCGCGTCGGAGATGGCGTGGTTGTCGCCCTTCATCCGGTACATGGCGCTCAAGAAGGCCGCCGCGCCGCGCTGCCCGCTCTGCGCCGCCGCGAAGGTCGTCTCCGCCATGGTGGACACCGCCTCGGCGTTGGCGGCGATCTGCTGCGCCGAGCGCGCCAGCTCCTCGGTGGTGGCACGCGTCTCGTTGAGCGAGATGGCCTGCTCGCCCGCCCCGGCCTCCTGCTCCGCCGAGGTGGACACGAGCTGCTCGGTGGTGGAGGAGATTTGAAGGCCCGCGCGCTGGAGCTGCACGAGCGCCTGCGCGAGCTGGGCCTGCATGCGGGTGAAGGCGGCGGAGACGGCCCACACCTCGTCCTCGGCGGGGATGAAGCGAGGGGTGCGCACCTCGCCATGGGCGATGCGGGTGGCATCCTCGGAGAGGGCGCGCAGCGGCCTGGCCAGCACGGTGCCCCCCACGTACGCCGTGCCCAACACCAGCAGCACCACCAATCCCGCCAGACTCACCAGGGGCAACCCGGTGTCCCTGCGCGCGTTGGCCACCACCGCCGCCTGGGCCCGCGCGTCCGGGGCCTCCAGGATCTGATCGAACGTGGCCACCGTGCGGCTCACCGACACGTCGAGGATGAAGACCGAGGGGCAGAGCACCGCCACCGCGGTGAAGAGCACCAGCCGGCGCCGCAGCCGCAGCCGCAGCGGAGGCAGGGCGGAGATGATCTCCTGAGGGGAGAGTCCCTGGGCGGCGATGCACTCGGCGGCCGTACGGCTGCGCAGCACCACCAGCAAGTAGGCGAGCATGGCCGACAGCGGTCCGAGCGACAGCCCCACCAGGCAGATCCGCATCCCCAGCTTCCAGGAGGCCTCCGCCAGAGGGGTGAAGGTCACCGCCAGCAGCAGCGTGCCCCCGCTCCACCCCTGGAGGGTGAACCAGAAATAGCGCCCCGGAATCCTCCACACCTCCTGCAGCGCCCGCCGCAGCGTCTCCGGGGTGGGAGGCAGGCTGCCGCGCTCCAGCGCCCGCAGTACGCGCAGCGCGTGCCGCTGCTGGGCAACGAACAGGATGCCGTTCATCACCAGCACCACCGTCAGCAGGCCCAGGAAGAGCAGGCCGCGGCCCTCCGGCAGCGAGTCGGTGATGTAGCCGTACAGCAGAGCGAGCAGCAGCCCCACACCGCCCGCCACCCAGGAGGGCCTCGTGGTCCGCGCCGCCAGTCCTTTCAGCCCCGCCGGTGCGCTCACGTCACCTCCTCGGGGGGCGCCAGGTAGCGCCCGAAGTCCACCAGCGACACCAGCGGCCACAGCATTCCGCGCGCCAGGACGAACCCGCGCAGGCTGCCTCCACCCATGGTGCGCAGCAGCACCGGCACCGGCAGCACCTCCAGCGGCTCGGCGTCGATCTCCAGCGCGTCCACGCCCACCGCCTCGCCAGAGTCGGCCACGAGGACGCGCTCGGCGCCCTCGGGCTCGCCGAAGGCCTGCCGCGCCGCCCCCACCGGACGCACCATGTCCCGGGGCAGCTCGATGGTGGCCACTTCCCGCGCCGCGAAGGCCACCCGGCTCTCTCCGGACCGGCAGAGGAGCATGCCGGCGATTCGCCTGCCTGGCGCCATCGCTCAGCCTCCCTGGCTGAGATGATCGAACAAGCCCTCGGGCTCGATCACCGCCACGTCACGCTGGGCACTGCGAGCGGGCCCGCGCAGGTGGAGATGCACCCCACTGGGACCCAGCGGTTCCAGCCGGCCCTCCACATGGGAGACACCGGCCACCCGGCTGGCCGTGAGGGCGAGGGTACCGCGCGGCAGCCGCACCAGCACCGCGCGCCGGGTCGGCTCGCTCTCCCCGGATACCAGCATCCCCATGTCCACCACGGGGATGACCTCCCCGCGGTGGGCGAATACTCCCATCAGGTGCATGGGAGCACCGGGCACCCGGGTCAGCTCGGGGAAGCTGACCACCTCCGCGGCGCACTCGGCGGGTACGGCGTACCAACTGCTGCCGCAGGCGAAAACCAGGTAGGTCTGACGCGTCTCGGTCTCGGTCGAGGCCATCACGCGCGCCAGCCTACCTCAAGCAGCCCCTAGCGCACGAACTCGACGCGACGGTTCGTGCTCCAGGCCTCCTCGGTCGGGGAGGAATCGACCGGCCGGTTCTCCCCGTAGCCCACCGTCTTGAGCTTGACGGTCTCCACGCCGAGCGCCTCCAGGTACCTCTTCACCGAGGCGGCGCGCTTCTGGGAGAGCTGGAGGTTGTACTCCTCGGTGCCGCGCTCGTCCGCATGCCCGGCGAGCTCCACGGAGCCGGAGACGCGCTTGATGCAGTCCACCATCTCGCCGAGCTGGGCCTGGGCCTCGGAGGACAGGGAGGCCTCGTTGAAGCCGAACCGCAGCGGCTCCCAGGTGCAGCGGGCCATGGCGTCCGTGCAGCGGTTGGACTCGCACACCAGGCCCTCGCCACAGTCCGTGTCGGAGGCACAGGCGTTCGGCGGCGTCACGCAGCGGCCAGACTGGCACTCCTCCAGGCCGGTGCAGCCCGTGTCACCGGTACACAGAGGCGCCACGCACTTGTTGGCCTCGCAGATGCCGTTGGGGCACTGCGCGTCGGCGGTACACTCAGGAGGCTTCGGCATGCACTTGCTCTCCTTGCACATGAAGCCCTCCTTGCAGTTCTCGTCGGAGGCGCACTCCTGGCAGGCGCCGTTGACGCACACCTCCCCCTTCTCCTGGCACTGCTCGTCGCTGTTGCAGTTGGGGTAGGTTGGCGGGCAGCCCGCCAGCACCGCTACGGCAAGGCCCAGCCCCGCCACCATCGAGATCCGACGCATTCTTCCTCCCAAGCGAACAAAATACCGTCTGCGGACGGTTCTCCAGTCGCCCGCGTGTAGCCCTTGAAGCAGGGAAGAGTCAAATGACTTTGACCCGGCCAGAAGGTTGCATCCCTGCTCTCCTTGCCGCCAGAAACCCTTGAAAGGCCAAGGAATTTCCGAGACGGTGTGGCCAGGTAGCCGCACCCGGCGGCCTCACGAGGTGCGCCACCATGCCCGCGTCCATCCTGATCGTCGACGATGAGAAGAACATCCTGCTCACTCTCCAACAGTCACTGCGACTGGCGGGCTACCACACGGAACTGGCGGCGAGCGGGCAGGTAGCCCTGGACGTCGTCTCCGCCCGGCCGGTGGATGCGGTGCTGATGGACGTGAAGATGCCGGACCTGGACGGGATGACCGCCCTGGCCCGACTGATGGAGCTCAAGCCGGAACTCCCCGTCATCATGATGAGCGGGCACGGCACCATCGACACCGCGGTGAAGGCCACCCAGCTCGGAGCGCGAGATTTCCTGGAAAAGCCAATTTCCAGGGATAGACTGCTGGTGGCGCTGCGCAACGCGCTCAAGCACCAGGAGGTGATGGAGGAGCTGAAGGCGCTGCGGGCGGAGGTAGGCCGCTATGACATGGTGGGCAGCGGCCCGGCCATGCAGCGCATCTTCTCGCTCATCCAGCGCACGGCGCCCTCCGAAGGCCGGGTGCTCATCACCGGGGAGAATGGCACGGGCAAGGAGCTGATCGCCCGAGCGCTGCACCAGAACTCGCGGCGCAAGGGGGGGCCCTTCGTGAAGCTCAACTGCGCGGCGGTACCCCATGAGCTGATCGAGAGCGAGCTGTTCGGCCACGAGAAGGGCGCCTTCACCGGCGCGGTGAGCGTACGCCGGGGCAAGTTCGAGCTGGCCCACGAGGGAACCCTCTTCCTGGACGAGATCGGCGACATGCCCGCGGCCATGCAGGCCAAGCTGCTGCGGGTGCTGCAGGAGGGCGAGTTGGAGCGGGTGGGCGGCACGGAGACGCTCTCGGTGGACGTGCGCGTCATCGCCGCGACGAACAAGGACCTGGAGAAGGAGATCGCGGCGGGACGCTTCCGGGAGGATCTCTACTATCGGATCAACGTGGTGCAGCTCCACTCACCGCCCCTGCGTGAGCGGCGGGAGGATCTCCCGGCGCTGATCGACTCCTTCCTGGAGGAGGCCTGTGCGCGAAACGGGCGCCGGCCGCTGACGTTGTCGCCGGAGGCGCTGGCGGTGCTGGCCGCGTACGACTACCCGGGCAATGTGCGCGAGCTGCGCAACCTGGTGGAGCGCCTGGCCATCCTCTGCGAGGGCCCCGTCGTCTCGGGCCCCGAGGCCACCGAGCTGCTGCCGCGCGGCAAGGGCACCGTGCCACCGGCCGAGGCCTCTGGAGCTCCCCCCCCCTCCCTTCCGCAGGCCGCGCCGACCCTACCCGCCACCGGCTTCCGCCCCCGGGTGGACCGCCCCCTGCGCGAGCAGGTGGAGGAGGCCGAGCGGGAGATCATCCTCCACATGCTGGCCCACACGCAGGACAACGTCACCGAGGCGGCGCGGCTGTTGGATCTGGAGCGAGGCCACTTCTACAAGAAGATGAAGGCGCTGGGCATCCGCCGCGGCTGACGGAAGCCCACCGCACCTTCTGCGCCGGAGTGCTCCCGCCTGTGCAGGATTTGCGGGCGCCCGGGCTCTTCCCGGAGGGGCATCGGCTCGCACGCTTGCTGCATCAAGACGGTAGCAGTCGCAGGTTGAGCTTGCTCCGCGGGGAAGTGTCCGAATCCTTCCACGGATCGGACCGCGGGGCCCATGGGGGCGAGTCGCTCCAATAAGGAGGCGTGTCGATGCGGATTGGCGAGCTGATGACCAAGAGCCTGGAAACCATCGAGGTGAAGGCGACGCTGCGTGAGGCGGCCGAGAAGATGCGCTCGTACGGTATCGGCGCCCTGCCCGTCATGGACGAGAGGCAGCTCGTGGGGATGCTGACGGACCGGGACATCACCGTTCGCGCGACGGCGCAGGGGATGGATCCGAACACCGCCCAGGTGAAGGAGGCGATGACGCATTCCGTCATCACCTGTGACCTGGAGGCGCCCATCTCCGAGGCCGAACGGCTGATGGAGGAGAAGGCGGTGCGGCGGCTGGTGGTGCTCGACTCGTACAAGAAGCCGGTGGGCCTCATCAGCCTGGATGATCTGGCCACGGTCCCGGGCGAGACGCGGCACACCGGCGAGGTGCTCAAGGAGCTCAACACCCCATAGGCGCGCGTGGCAGTGGATGGGCGGCGCCCCTCGAAACACGAGTGGATGGCGCCGCCCGGCCCGAGCTCTCAGAACATCTTGCCGGGATTGAGGATGCCGAGCGGATCGAACGCGTCCTTGATGGCGCGGTGGAGCCGCAACGCCTCCGGCCCGATCTGCCCGGCGAGGAAGGAGCGCTTGAGCAGACCCACCCCGTGCTCCCCGGTGATGGTGCCTCCCAGTGCCAGCACCTCGTGGAGGATCTCATCGAAGGCAGCACGCGCCCGCGCCACCGCGTCCTCGTCCTCCCGGTCGAAGACGAGGGTCGGGTGCATGTTCCCGTCGCCCGCGTGCCCGAACGTGCCGATGAGCACGCCATGCCGCTCGGCGATGTGCTCCACGGCCGCCAGCAGCTCCGCGAGACGCGAGAGCGGCACGCCCACGTCATCGAGCAACGTCGCCCCCTGCCGCTCGAGCGCGGGATAGGCGAGCCGGCGCGCCCCCAGCAACAACTCGCCCTCGGCCTCGTCGGTGGTATGGGCGATGACGGTTCCTCCCGCGGCCTCGCAGAGGGACGCCATCCGCGCGCACTCCTCCGCGCCCTGCTCCCCCCCGGCATCGGAGCGCGCCAGCAGGAGCGCCGCGGCCTCGACGTCCAGACCCATGGGCCTCCAGGACTCGACGGCGCGAAGGGTCGTACGGTCCATCAACTCCAGGAGCGAGGGCCGCAGGCTGGCCACGATCTCCGTCACCGCCGTGCCGGCCGCGACGAGCGTCGGGAACGAGGCCACCAGCGTCGTCGCCGGAGGCGGGCGGGGCCGCAGCCGCAGTGTGGCCTCGGTGATGATGCCGAGCGTCCCCTCCGAGCCGACGAACAGCCGGGTGAGCTCGTACCCCGCGACGTTCTTCACCGTGCGGCCGCCCGTCCGGACGACGGAGCCGTCCGCGAGCACGGCCTCCAGCCCGAGCACGGCATCCCCCGTCACACCGTACTTCACGCAGCACAGGCCACCGGCGTTGGTGGCGAGGTTGCCGCCGATCGTCGAGAACTCCCAGCTCGCCGGGTCCGGCGCGTACCAGAGGCCCTGATCCGCGGCGGCCGCCTTCACCTCCGCGTTGAGCACCCCCGGCTGGACGACGGCGTACAGTCCTCGCCGGTCGATCTCCAGCACCCGGTTCATCCGCGCCAGCGAGAGCACGATGCAGCCGTCGAGGGCGTTCGCTCCACCCGACAGCCCCGAGCCGGCGCCGCGGGCCACCACGGGAATCCGGTGGGCCGTGGCGAGACGCATCACGGCACGCACCTCGGCCGTCGAGGCCGGGCGAACGAGGGCGCGAGGAATCCCCGCCGGAGCCCAGCCGGCCTGGTCGCGGCGATGCGCCTCGAGCACATCCGAATCGGTGACGAGTCCCTCGGGCGGCAGCACGGCCGAGAGCTCACGAAGCAGATCCACGCTCATCGGCTCGCCACCCTACCCCGGACGAACCCGCGCCGATAGCAGCCGATCGAGACGGGCGCCGCCCGGGCAGGAAGCTCTGGAGGACGAGCAGGCACATTTCGACTCACCGCCCTGTTCCCGTTAGGTTCCGTCCCCACCAACGACATTTCATCGGGAGACATCCTCTCATGCGAAAGCTCCTTCTCGTCGGCGCGGGCGTGGCCGCGCTCACCTCCACCGCGTGCGCCACCACCTCCCAGGAGGGCCGCGGCACGGCGGGCGATCCGTCGACGGCCACCGCCACCCAGGACTCCGGTGTGCCCCAGGGCACGCCGGCCGCGACCGCCACGGCGCGGAAACCCCTGCTGGGCGGGTGGTCCGGCCCGTATGGCGGGGTTCCGCCGTTCGACGAGGTCCAGGTCGAGCACTTCAAGCCCGCGCTCGAGGCCGCCATCGAGGAGTATCGCCGGGAGCTCGCCGCCATCGCCGACAACCCGGAGGCGCCGACCTTCGAGAACACCCTCACCGCGCTCGAGGACACCGGGCGCACCTACGGCAACGTGCTCACCCTCTATGGCATCTGGAGCTCGTCCATGAGCAGCCCGGAGCTCCAGGCCGTCCAGCGGGAGATGGCGCCCCGGCTCGCGGCCTTCGCCGATGAGATCACCCAGAACGAGAAGCTCTTCCAGCGCATCGCGGCCGTCTACGACTCGCCCGAGAAGGCGAAGCTGACCCCGGAGCAGCAGCGGCTGACGTGGCGCTACTACACGGACTTCGTCCGCGCGGGCGCGAAGCTGGAGGGAGAGGCGAAGAAGCGCCTGGCCGACATCAACCAGCGCCTCGCCTCGCTCTATACGAGCTTCAGCCAGAACGTGCTCGCCGACGAGGAGAACTACACCGTCGTCCTCGAGTCGGAGGAGGAGCTCGCCGGCCTGCCCGGGTCCGTGCGCTCCGGCGCGGCGGCCGCCGCCGAGACACGCGGGCTGAAGGGCAAGTGGGTCATCACCAACACGCGATCCTCCATGGAGCCGTTCCTCACCTACTCGGACCGGAGGGAGCTGCGCGAGAAGGTGTGGCGCAACTACGTCGGCCGCGGAGACAACGGCGACGCCCACGACAACAACGCCATCATCTCCGAGGTGCTGAAGCTGCGCGCCGAGCGGGCCCGCCTGCTGGGCTACCCGACCCACGCCCACTGGCGGCTGGAGAACGCCATGGCCGGGACTCCCGAGCGCGCCATGGAGCTGATGGAGGCGGTGTGGAAGCCCGCCGTCGCCCGCGTCCACCAGGAGGTGGCCGACATGCAGGCCATCGCCGACAAGTCGGGCGCGAAGCTGAAGATCCAACCCTGGGACTACCGCTACTACGCGGAGAAGGTCCGCAAGGCGAAGTACGACCTGGATCAGAACGAGGTGAAGCCCTACCTCCAGCTCGAGAAGCTGCGCGAGGGCATGTTCTGGGTCGCCGGAGAGCTGTTCGGCTTCTCGTTCACCCCGGTGAGCGACGTGCCCGTCTACCACCCCGACGTCCGCGTCTGGGAGGTGAAGGACAAGGCCAGCGGCCGGCACGTGGGCCTGTGGTACTTCGATCCCTATGCGCGGCAGGGCAAGCGCTCGGGCGCGTGGATGAACGCCTGGCGCCGCCAGGAGCGGTTCAACGGCGAGGTCACCACCATCGTCTCCAACAACTCCAACTTCGTGAAGGGCCAGCCGGGCGAGCCGGTCCTCATCAGTTGGGAGGACGCCAGCACCCTCTTCCACGAGTTCGGCCACGCCCTGCACGGCCTGAGCTCCAACGTGACGTACCCCACGCTCGCGGGCACCGCGGTGGCGCGCGACTACGTGGAGTTCCCCTCGCAGCTCCTCGAGCACTGGCTCTCCACGCCCGAGGTGCTCAACCGCTTCGCCCTGCACCACCAGACGGGCAAGCCCATTCCCCAGGAGCTGGTGGCCAAGATCGAGAAGGCCGCCACCTTCAACCAGGGCTTCGCCACGGTCGAGTACCTGGCCAGCGCCCTGGTGGACATGAAGCTGCACCTCGCGGGCGACCAGCGGATCGACCCGGACGCCTTCGAGCGTGACACGCTGAAGACGCTCGGCCTGCCGGAGGAGATCGTCATGCGGCACCGCACGCCGCACTTCAGCCACGTCTTCGCGGGCGATGGCTACTCGGCCGGCTACTACAGCTACCTGTGGTCCGACACCCTCACCGCCGACGCCTACGAGGCCTTCACCGAAGGCAAGGGAGCCTATGACGCGGCGGTGGCCAGGAGGCTGCGCGACCACGTCTTCTCGGTAGGCAACACGATCGATCCGGCCGAGGGCTACCGCGCCTTCCGCGGCAAGAAAGCCGGCATCAACGCCTTGATGCGCAAGCGCGGCTTCCCTGTTCCCACCGCCACGAAGAAGAAGAAGTAGCAACCCGCGAGCAGGCTCGCATGCACCCCGGGTGAGGGCCGCGGAGCAACCCGTCGCCCCCACTCCGGCCTCCTTCCCGTCGTTGATTTTGTAGCTGGAGTGTATTAAGCCACGCTTATTTCAGCCATCCGGTGCATGTGGGGAGGGGAGCATGAGCGTCCTGATCAAGAACGGCCGCATCGTTACCGCGGTCGATGACTACGTAGCGGACGTCTTCATCGAGGATGAGAAGATCTCTCTCATCGGCAAGGAGTTGAAGGTTCAAGCCGACAAGGTGATCGACGCCACGGATC
>QKJM01000633.1 GCA_003249315.1 Archangium sp. | reverse complement strand
GATGTGCGCCACCAGCGCCTCCGCCAGTCCTCCCAGCGCCCCACCCAGGCTCTCCACGAGCTACGGACCTCCCCACACCCGCAAGAACCCTCCTCACAACGAGGCCATCGAGCAGGAACTCACCTCACGAGAGGCCGCGGGGCATACCGACTTGCGGAAGAACAAACCCCAAGTCACTTCCTCCAGGAAACTCGTCGAAGACCCCAATCCGGTGAAGGGAACGCGTTTCCGCAAGCCAGACGCATCCTCCATACGACCCGATGGTGTGAGGCACAACGTCAACTACGTCTCCAACCCACGGGACAGGAAGCGTGAGCTGGATGCCTTCGACTCCATGGTCCGTGCGGACGGCACGGCCATTCATGAGTTGTACATGCTCGATGGATCCCTGGTGAGACGGTACGTTCCTCCTGGTGTGCGTTACCCCTAGACAGACGAAAGGACGTGACGAGCCATGGCACGAGGGTGGGACGTGGAACAATGGAAGGAGGAGCTGGCCGCGGCATGCAGATTCGGAGACGAAGAACAGGCACGTGCCCTGGTGCGGCAGCCGGGCCCACGCAAGGCCAGGGCCCTTCTGGAGGCCATGTTGGAGGAAGAAGACGTGCTCGTGCGTCAAGCCGCCGTCTTCGGCCTGGGCGAATTGGGCGGCGCCGCCAGTGTCCAGCGCCTCGAGCAACAACTCGTGCGCGAGGAGGCTCGAGTGGGTCATGACGGCGACTCCGTCGCCGAGGCCATCACCGCATCACTCGGCCGTCTCGAGGACGCAGGCGCCCGTTCGATCCTCCTCCGCAGAATGCACCGAATGCTCGGCCCCCCCTTGGATCCTGCCGACACCTGCACGCTGGCACGCGCCCTGTGGCTCAGGCGACACCCGGAGTTGCTGCCTCCCATCCGCCAGGCCCTGGAGCAACTCCCTCCAGGCGCTCCCACCGCACTGCACGGTCTGTCCGTCCTCCTGGAGAAATCTCCTGAGGCCCTGAGTGAGTGGGCCCGGGACATGTCCGTCCCCCTCAACCTCAAGTCGGAGGTCCTCGCTGTCCTCACCGAGGAAATACCCGATGCGTTGATCTCCACTCTCCCCTCATTCATCTCCACGGGCCACGCCTCTCTCGATATGCTTGAGAATGAGGAAGGAGCCGTATCCGCCTATTGCCTGGAGTTGCTGTCCCTCCTGCTCCGCCACAGGGAGCACATCCCTCCTCGACTCCCACCCGAAGCCCGCTCCGAGCTGCGCGCCATGGCTCGAACACTCGTAGCGGCCAGGACTCTCATCAACTGCGCCACCCGCGCCGCCGTCCTACTGCGATACGTGGGGCTTCCCGAGGATGCGGACCTCCTCATGACCCACCGCCCCACGAATGCAACGTTTGCCGCCGTCTTTGACGAATCGATCCAGGCCCTGCGCGGCAGAAAGTGACTCGCCGGAGCGCCCATGCCCCCGGAGAAGGTGTCAGACACTTCATACGAGGCCCATGGGAGCGCCTCTCGTTACACCTCCCGGAGGACCTGTGCGAGAGTGGGAGGATGAGCGGGAGTTCCTTGCCACCGGTGACCGAAATCGGCCCTCGCGACGCTGCGTCGCAGGCCGCGTTCTGCGACTACGTGCCCCAGGTGTTCCAGCGCGCCAGCTTCCACCTCTGGCGCGCGTGGGGTGGGTGGAACGAGGACTACCGCGCGTTCGCGGTGGTCGAGGACGGCCGCGTGCTGGCGAATGTCTCGGTGACGCGGATGCGGCTGCTCCTGGAGGGGCGGGAGGCGACGGGCTTCCAGTTCGGCGCGGTGGGCTGCCTGCCGTCGCATCGCGGACGCGGCCTGGCGCGCGCGGTGATGGAGGCGGCGCTGGACTTCTGCGGCGAGGCGCCAGTACTGCTGTTCGCCAACCCCACCGTGCTCGAGTTCTACCCGCGCTTCGGCTTCACCCCCTGGCGGCAGGAACTGTTCACGGCCCCGCACGAGGCTGTGCCAGGAGGTGCTCCGGCGCCCACGCTGGACCTGTCGGATGCCGGGGTGCGGGCGGGCCTCGCCGCGCTGTCGGAGGAAGGGCTCCCGGTGACGGAGCGCTTCGGCGCGCGCGGCTATTCGTCCATCTCGACGTGGTACGCAGCGAACGGGTTCTCCCGCCCGCTGCGGCGGCTGAAGGAGGACGCGTGGGCGTTCGCGGGCGTCGAGGGAGACACGCTGTACCTCGACGACGTCTTCACGCGCGGACTCTTCGACCTACGCGCCTGGATTCCACGCCTCATCGACCGGCCCATCCGGCGCATCCAGTTCGGCTTCACCCCTGAGCGCTGGTGGCCCGAAGCGACGGCGGCCGGCGAGGACACCAAGGCCGACCTGTTCGTGCGCCGGCTGTCCCTGTCACGCGAGCCGCACCGCTTCCCCGTGCTCGCGCACACCTGACGCGGTCCCCAACGGCGGCCGTACAGGTGTCAGACACTTCGCATGGAGCACGGGGGCTCTCAAACGGTGTCAGAGGATTCTCGGTGGAACCTCCGCTCTGCTGTACGGCTTTCGCCAGCACCCCGCCCACCACCTCGTTCACCTCCTGGCTGGGGCGTAGCAGTAGCCTCCCCTGGAAACACCTGGACGTGACGAAGTAGTACCTCTCCTCGTGTCAATGACGTGTCAGGGGCGCTCCCTGACACGTCGCGACTGACGTCGGTGCTACGGTGCCCCGCACTGGTATGCTACTTTGAGGGCGGCGATGTCCTGCTTGCTGAATCCAGCGCGCTGACCGATCACGTCCTGGTACGCTGGGTCCTTCGTCGTGATGGTAGGCTTTCCGTTGCTCGAGAAGCCCCAGTCCGGGTAGTGCATGACGGAGTAATAGTCGTAACCAAACCCTTGGGTGGTGGTGTTCGAGTTCTTCTCGAACTGGCTTTCCCAGCCGCTTATGATGTTATTATAGTTGATGGTCACATAGTTGTCCCGATCCATACGTGATTGCTCGTGGATCATGCCGAGAGTGTGATTCATCTCATGGATGACGGTTCCCTTGGAACCGCACCCGGGGTCTTGGAGATTGATGGGCTGTTGCCCTCCCGTGCGACCCAGCCACGCATAGCATCCGTCTTGGAGGCTGCGGAAATCGACATAGTCCGCCTGGTTTGTGCGTTGAACAAACCGGATGCACGTGTATGCCTGGAAGTCGTTGATGGCCGCCTGGATTCTCTCGCGCATGGTGGAGGAGAGAGAGGAGTCCAGCACATAGGGGACCTGCACCAGGCCATTCACCTTGGGCCAGCGCTTGCTCAGGTCCACCACGAAGGCGCTGTTCGTCGAAAAGTTCTCGGTCAGCTCGCTGTAGTTGCCGACGACGATGTCGCCCTCCGCGATGGCAAGGTCCCCGCTGCGAAGGACTTGGATCGTCGAGGTCTCGGTCGAGCCGAAGCCTCGCACCCAGATGGGCACCGCTGGGCCCGTGAGCTCGCCAGCCTGTTCGACTCCCGCCTGGGACAGAGCCCTGGGCTTGCCGGCGACGCCGGGTTGTCTCGTCCGCTCCGCGTCCGCGGTCTCTTTTCCATGGGCACTCCCGACGCAGAGCGCGAGGAGGAGTGAGGCGAGCGTTGACAGGCACTTCGTGGATTTCACTGTGTCGTCTCCAGTTGCGAGGGTGAGCGCCTGGAGGATTCAGGTTTCATGCCAGATGTTTGGGCTCCTGCTCCTCGAGGCCTCACGGGGAGCGCCGACGGAGCGCCAGCGAGAGCAGCGCGTCAATGACGCGTCAGGGGCGCGCCCTGACACGTCACGACTGGAGTCGGTG
>QKJM01000108.1 GCA_003249315.1 Archangium sp. | reverse complement strand
TTGGGTCCAGTTCCGGCCGGAGGGAGGGAGCGAGGAGTCGTGGTGGAACCTCGTGGAGGGCGGCTTCCGGGCGGACGGAGGGCTGCGCAAGGGCGAGGGCCTGCTGGTCCTCCGCGTCTCGGAGGCCAGGGCCCGCGGCCTGGACGTGGGGGACCTCTCCTCCCTGGACACATTGGAGATCCGGTACCAGACGCGCGAGGTGCCCCTCCAGGTGGAGATGCGCTTCGTCCCCGCCTCCACCCAGCTCACGCCCGAGCTGCGCTACGCGCACCGTGAGGTTCCCGGTGGCCCGGGAGAGATGGGCTTCCTGCTGAGAGGCACGGATGTCATCCCCGGTGGACAGAAGGAGGATCTGCTCATCACCAGCCGGTGGACGAGAGACCGCGGAGGCGTGGGCACGATGGTGGTGACCGGTGGAGATGTGCCCTCTTCGATCACCGCCACCCACGTGGAGTGCTGGGATGCCAGCTTCCGCGTCACCTACATCGCACGGAGCTGGGAGGGCACCGCGGTGGGAGATGCCTCCAGCTGCCCGGACGTCTCCGCGCTGGGGGAGTAGGACCTTCTTTTCTCCGTGTCACACTCGTTACCCGGGCGTGATTGCTTCCGACCTTGTTTTTCCCCTATTATGTCCTAGTCACACTTTTTCCATATGACGGGAATTTCATTCCCCCGGGAGTGAACCTCGTCGCCGCGACAAGGATCCGCCATGCGCTTCCGCCCACTCGGTGCCGCGAGCCTCACGACGCTCGCCCTGACCCTGGCCGCCTGCTCGGAGCCGGGGGCGATGGATGTCTCCGAAGTTCCGTCCACCTTCAGCACCGCCCGCGCCGCCCTGACCACGACGCCCACGCTGATGGTGACGGAGGTCATGCCCGATCCCCGCGCCGTCTATGACAGCGAAGGCGAGTGGTTCGAGGTACACAACCCCGGCTCGGAGCCGGTGGACCTCGAGGGCTGGACGATCTCCTCGAACAACGACTACTCCCACACCATCTCCGCCAGCGTGGTGGTCCCCCCGGGAGGGTACGTGGTGCTGGCCCGCAACGCGGACCCCGCCACCAACGGAGGCGTACCGGCCGCGTACGGCTACGGAAACATCAACCTCGCCAACAGCTCGGACTGGATCTCGCTGTCCGACGCCGAAGGCAACACGGTGGACAACGTGGCGTGGACGAGCAAGCCTCCGAGTGGGGCCTCGTTCGCGCTGATCAACCCCGCGTGCGACAACTCCGAGGCCAGCGGCGCCGCCTGGAAGGCCTCCACCGAGACGTTCGGCGCGGGCGACCTCGGCACCCCGGGCGCGGTGAACGGGCCACTGGAGGCCTGTCCCCCGCTGCCTCCTCCGCTGCCTCGAGACGTGCGCATCAACGAGGTGATGCCCAACCCCTACGCCGTCTATGACAGCGCCGGCGAGTGGTTCGAGGTCTTCAACCCCGGCGGCGCGCCCATCGACCTGCAGGGCTGGAAGATCGTCTCCAAGGGAGACGCGGAGCACATCATCTCCGCCAGCGTGGTGGTGCCCGCCCGAGGCTACGTGGTGCTGGGCAACAACACCGACAGCGAGACCAACGGCGGCGTGACGGTGGCCTACTCGTACGGCTCCGGCCTCGCGCTCGCCAACAGCACCGACTGGCTGGAGCTGCGCCGGCCCGAGGCGAGCGGTGACGTCACCATCGACGCGGTGTACTGGAACAGCGCCCCGCCCTCGGGCTCCTCGCGCGCCCTGGTGAAGCCCGCGGCGCCCAATGCCTCGGACGTGAGCGGCTCGGCGTGGACGACGTCGACGGAGTACTACGGCCCCGTCTCCGCCCCGAAGCGTGACCGCGGCAGCCCCGGCGCCGTCAACCCCGGCCCCCGCAGCGGAGTGAGCGTCATCATCAATGATCCGACCCGCCTCCCGGTGGGCTACGTCAAGCCCACCTACGTCACGGTCAGGGATCCGGACGGCGCCATCGTCAGCCCGCTGCCCCCGCTGACCTGGTCCAGTTCAGACTCCGCGGTGGCCGTGGTGGACGAGCGCGGCTACGTCACCGCCGTCGGCGAGGGCACGGTCTTCATCAAGGCCAGCCTGGAGGATGGCAGCAGCGGCTCGGCCTTCCTCACCGTCCTCCCGGCCCAGGCGCCCACCTCGGCGCAGTACGGCAACCACCTGGAGTTCGGCATCCCCCTCGATGCCACTCCGGAGGATGAGCTGCTCATCCGCCGCGACCAGTTCGTGATCTCCTACAACGTGGCCCGCGGCGGCCCCAACTGGGTGAGCTGGAACCTCGACGCCAGCCACTTCGGCACGACCGACCGGTGCAACTGCTTCACCCCGGAGCCCGGGCTTCCGGCCAACGCCTACCGGGTCACGGACCTCGACTACCGCGGCAGCGGCTACGACCGCGGACACGTGGTGCAGTCCTACAACCGCACCACCACCGAGCAGGAGAACGCCACCACGTACCTGCTGAGCAACATCCTCCCGCAGTCCCCGGAGAACAACCAGGGTCCCTGGGCGCGCTTCGAGAGCTACCTGAGCGACGTGGCTCGGAATGAGGGCAAGGAGATCTACCTCATCGCCGGTGGTGACTGGTCCGCCACGCCCCCCTCGCTCAAGGGAGAGGGCAACGTGGCCATCCCGGACTACACGTGGAAGGTGGCCGTGGTGATGGACGCGGACGAGGGTCTCGAGGACGTGCGCTCCTGGGATGACGTGCAGGTGCTCGCCGTGAGGATCCCCAACCTGATGGGCGTGAGCGGCCCGGCCTCGGCCGACGGCATCCGGAACCAGCCCTGGGAGACGTACGAGACGACGGTGGACGCGATCGAAGCGGCCACGGGGTATGACCTGCTGGCGCTGCTGCCCGACACCATCGAGCGGGTGGTGGAGTCGAAGGACAGGGCTCCGGTGGCGCACGTGGACGGCCCCGCCAGCACCTGGGAGGGCACCGGGGTGTCGTTCACCGCCGAGGGCTCGACGGATCCGGACGGGGACGTGCTCACCTACACCTGGGATTTCGGCGACGGCACCCAGGGCACGGGCGTGGCGCCTTCGCACACCTTCGCGGACGACGGGCTGTACACGGTGACGGTGACGGTGACCGACTCGTACGGGGCCTACAGCACGGCCTCGCTGCCGGTTCAGGTCTCCAACGTGGCCCCGCTGGTGGGGACGCTGTCTGGCGCGACGTTGCTGCCGGGTGAGCTCTACACCGCCGCTGGCACCTTCGTGGACCCGGGCCAGGACACCTGGAGCGCCACCGTGGACTACGGCGACGGGAGCGGCGCGCAGTCGCTCGCCGTGGCCGGCCAGGGCTTCACGCTGGGACACCTCTACGGCGCCGCGGGCACCTACACGGTGCGGGTGAGCATCACCGATGACGACGGGGGCACGGGCGAGCGGAGCGCGCAGGTGGTGGTACGGACGCAGCAGGAGGCACTGCTGGTGCTGGAGGCGATGGTGCGGGAGCTGGCGAGCAGCCAGGCGCAGTCGCTGAACGCGAAGCTGGAGGCGGCGCGCAAGCAGCTCGACCGGGGGAACGCGACGCCCGCGGCGAACATGCTCGGGGCCTTCCAGAACGAGGTGGAGGCCCTGGTGCGCTCGGGCCGACTGGCCTCGGACTCGGGGCAGCAGCTCACCGGCATGGCGAGCCGCATCATCCGAAGCCTGAAGTAGACCCAGGCACGACACGCGGCTGAGACGACGGGCCCCGAGGGACACTCCTCGGGGCCCGTCGCCGTCTTCAGGAAGTCCTGTACCCGAGCAGGTAGATGACGAAGCCTC
>QKJM01000175.1 GCA_003249315.1 Archangium sp. | reverse complement strand
GTCCTCGTCGATGAGGGCGATGACCTTGCCTCCGCGCGCGCGCACCTCCTCGATGTTGCCGATGATCTTCTCGTACGCGACGTGTGGCTGCTTGGGGGCGACCACCAGCACCGGCATCTTCTCGTCGATGAGCGCGATGGGGCCGTGCTTCATCTCACCGCCGGCATGACCCTCGGCGTGGATGTAGGAGATCTCCTTCAGCTTGAGCGCGCCCTCGAGCGCCACCGGGTGCATGGGGCCGCGGCCGAGGAAGAGGAAGTCCTGGGAGTTCATGAACTCGCGCGCCACCTCCTTCACCGCGGCCTCGCACTTGAGGACGTCCTCGATCATCTTCGGGACTTCCCTCAGGGCCGTGAGGTGCTCCTGAGCGGCCTGGACGGTGAGGGTGCCGCGCATGCGCCCCAGCTTCACCGCCAGCAGGTAGAGCGCCACGAGCTGGGTGGTGAAGGCCTTGGTGGAGGCCACGCCGATCTCCGGGCCCGCGTTGGTGAGGAGGGTGATGTCCGCCTCGCGCATCATCGCGCTGCCAATCACGTTGCACAGCGCGAGCGCCACCGCGCCGCGCGCCTTGGCCTCCTTGAAGGCCGCGAGCGTGTCCGCCGTCTCGCCGGACTGGCTGATGGCGATGGCCAGGTGCGAGGGCTCCACGATGGGATCGCGGTAGCGGAACTCACTGGCCAGATCCACCTCCACCGGCAGGCGCGCCAGCGATTCGATCATGTGCTTGCCGGCCAGCCCCGAGTGCCAGGAGGTGCCGCACGCCAGGATGGTCACCTTGGTGAGCGCGCGCACCTGCTCGGCGCTCAGGTTCCACCCCTCGAAGTGGACGTCGCCCTCGGAGAGGAGCATCCGGCCGCGCAGCGTGTCCGCCACCGCGCGAGGCTGCTCGTGAATCTCCTTGTGCATGAAGTGCTTGTGGCCGCCCTTCTCCGCCATCATCGGCGTCCAGTCGATGCGGCGGGTGGGTCGGTTCACCTTCTGGCCGGCGCGGTTGAAGATGTCCACGCCTTCGGCGGTGACGACGGCCAGGTCGCCCTCCTCCATGTAGACGAAGTCGCGGGTGTGCTCGAGCAGCGCCGGCACGTCGCTGGCCACGAAGTTCTGCCCCTGCCCCAGGCCGAGCACCATGGGCGAGGCGTCCTTGGTGCAGACCAGGCGCGAGGGCTCGCTCGTACACACCACCGCGAGCGCGTAGGTGCCCTTCACCTGCGCCACCGACGCGCGCACCGCCGCCTGCAGATCCACCCCCCGCCGCAGCTCCTCGGCGATGAGGTGGGCGAACACCTCGGAGTCCGTCTCCGAGGAGAACTGGTGCCCGCGCGCCCGGAGCTGCTCCTTGAGAGACAGGTGGTTCTCGATGATGCCGTTATGCACCACCGCCACGCCCTCGTAGGTATGCGGATGTGCGTTCTCGTCCGACGGACGTCCGTGCGTGGCCCAGCGCGTGTGACCGATGCCCACCGAACCCGGTGGCGGCTCGGTCTGTACCCGGCTCTCCAGGTTCTTCAGCTTGCCCGTGGCCCGCACCACGTTGAGGACGTTGCGGTTCACCACCGCCACGCCCGCGGAGTCATACCCCCGGTACTCGAGCTTCTTCAGCCCCGAAACCAGGATGGGCGCCGACTCCTTGTCTCCCACATACCCAACAATGCCGCACATGTTGACCGTCCTCTCTCACGCCCGTCTCCCCGAAAGCAACTCGGGGGAAGTCTCCTACCCCGGGCGACTCCTGTCGCACTGATGACAAGCAAGAGTCGCGCCCATCACCCCGTCGTCGCCTTGCCCCGAGAGCTGGCCTGGCGCGCCTTCTTCTTCTCCGCCCAGCCCTCGACGTTCACCTGTGGCGTGCGTGACACGGCGAGGCTGCCAGGAGGCACATCTTTCGTCACTGTAGTGCCCGCACCGACATAGGCACCGTCCCCTACCTTCACTGGAGCCACGAGCTGGGTGTCGGAGCCGATGAACACCCCGTCCCCCAGCTCGGTGAGGTGCTTGTGGACCCCGTCGTAGTTGCAGGTGATGGTGCCGGCGCCGACGTTCACCCCGGCGCCAATCCTGGCGTCGCCCAGGTAGGCGAGGTGGTTGGCCTTGGAGCCACGACCGAGGTGGGCCTTCTTCGTCTCCACGAAGTTGCCCAGATGGACCTCCTCGGCCAGCTCCGTGCCCGGACGCAGTCGGGCGAAGGGGCCGAGGATGCCGCGCTCGCCCGCCCGGGCCTCCTCCAGGAGGGTATAGGGCTTGAGGGTCGCCCCGTCGGCCACCGTGGAGGCGGTGAGGATGCACCCCTGGCCGATGGACACCTGGCGACCCACCACCGTACCGCCCGCCAGCGTCACCCCGGGGGCGATCTCCGTGTCCGCGCCGATCACCACCCCCTCCTCGATGTAGGTGGTGGCGGGGTCCGCCAGGGTGACGCCGTTGCGCATGTGCCAGGTGTTGATGCGGGTCTGGAGCTCGCGGGCGCGGGCGGCCAGCTCCACCCGATCATTGACACCGGCCGTCTCGCCGAAGTCCGCCTCGATGGAGCCCACCGCGCCCTGGGCCGCGGCCATCTCCACCAGGTCCGTCAGGTAGAACTCCCCCTGGGCGTTGGCGCTGCGGATGTTGGCCAGCGCCTTCCAGAGGAAGGAGGACTCCACCACGTAGATGCCGGCATTGCACTCGCCCACCTGGCGCTCCGCCTCGGTGGCGTCCTTGTGCTCGACGATGCGCACCACCCCGCCCGCCGCCCGCAGGACGCGGCCGTAGCCGGTGGGATCCGCCGGCCGGGTGGACACCAGGGAGAGCACGCCCCCGGCCTGCTCATGCGCGGCCACCAGCGCCTCGAGCGTCTCGCGGCGCACCAGAGGCACATCCCCATAGAGGATGAAGACACGGCCCTGGAAGTCCTTCAGTGACTCCTCCGCCGAGCGCACCGCATCCGCCGTGCCCCGCTGCTCCTTCTGGAGCGCGAAGCGCAGGGGCGCCTCGGGGAATTGGGCCCGGGTGGCGCGCTCCACCTCCTCGGCCTGATGACCCACCACGGACACCACCGGAGAGGCGCCCAGTTCCAGGGCACGCATGAGGGGATAGGCGCAGAGGGGCTTGCCGAGGATGGCGTGAAGGACCTTGGCCTTCTCCGACTTCATCCGCGTGCCCTTGCCGGCGCACAACACCACTGCCGCGAGGGGAGCTGTCATGCCCGCGATTAGTAGGGTCGCACGCGCGGCCCGTCAACCGAGGGCCGGCAGCCGAGCGGGCCTCGCCGCTTCCGGGTTCGCCCGGACGGAGACGGCCAGCGTGTGGCTCTGCACGGTGATGCCGAACGAAGGTTTGAGGAACAGCGTCACCACCGGCGGCTCCGGCAGGCGCTTCTCTGTCTTCTGGTGGTTGCTCATGCGATTTCCCGGCCGCTCACCCCTGTGTGCCGGGCCCACCGCCGGCCGAGCGACCTGCCTTCCACCGGACACTTCAGGAAGCCGAAACGGCTGTGGCGAGTCCGGGCGGCGGCGGGATACTCCAGAACCCGGATACAGGAAAGCCCGAGTTGCACACGTCGACACACAAGGAGCGACGCTTGGAGACGATGACGATGCGAATGCACCGCCTGCTGGCGAGCCTGGTGCTGGCGGTACTGATGGCAGCGGGGCCGGCCTGGGCGGCGAGACCCTACCGGGGCGGAGCGGTGGCCACGGCCCACCCGGCGGCGAGCGAGGCAGCGCTGCGGATGCTGGACAAGGGAGGCAACGCGGTGGACGCGGCGGTGGCGGCGGCCTTCACCCTGGCCGTGGT
>QKJM01000641.1 GCA_003249315.1 Archangium sp. | reverse complement strand
CGGGCAAGGCCTCGGCGAGCGACCCGCAGGCCACCTTCCAACCGCAACGACAGGGAATGGGCGCGGCCGAGGTGACGGGACATACGCATGCGTCGGACGGCAGGCCGCTGAAGTTCCCCCTCCCGGTGCTCCGCGAGTCGCCCGCCGCGCCTCAGACGAACGTGACACCGGTCCGGCCTCGCTTCGAGCAGGAGCCTCCCCTGCCGGAGGTTCCTGGCCCCTGACGGACGCGTCAGTCCTCCTCCTGCTCGAGTTCATCAAGAGACGGAGTGGGAGGAGCAGGAATCAAGAACCATGTATCCGTGCGCTGGCGCACCACTATGTGTGGAACGCCCGCGACCAGCATCCGGGCTCCGAAGCGAGGCTCCGGTTGCGCGTGCAGCCAGTCCGTGGCTTCGGACATGCTGGAGAACGAGGGCTCAAGGCCCTCCACGGATGCCTTCTCCTCCTTTACCTCCTGAAGGTGGTCCATGAAGTCATCCAGCTTGCCCGACAGGAAGATGTAGTTGAGCGCCTTGGCCGCCGACTCGAGGGCCGCGACCTCCTCTGGCCCACGACCCTCCTCCTGTCTCAGCTTGTCGAGCATCTCCAGCGTGCCTTCGAAGAATTCGAACTTGTTCTGACTCATGACCGGGGCCCCTCAGAGTACGGTGATTGGGGCCAGGACCAGGACTCCCGCACCCGCTGAGACGACGACGAAAACGACTCCTGCCGCGACAATGACGCCTCCTACCAGCAACTCCCTCCGGTGGCGCTTCAGCCAGTCGAGCGCCTCATCCATCTTCGAGAACTCCAAGGGGCGTTGCCCGGTCGCTCTCAGGCATTCCATATACTGCTCCAGACACTTCTCCTGGCAGTATTTGTAGCGACTGGCCTTGTCACGATCATGAGGATAGGGGGACTTCCGCCTCCAGCAGCGACGGAAACAGTCAATCTGTTCTTGCTCGCAGTCTCGCCGGTGCGAGGCGAATTCGACGCTCCCGTAGTTCCTCGAAATACTCTCTACCGAATCGACCCGCGCCGACCAGTCGAACTCACTCTCGCGCATCCAGACATGCCCGACACCTCCGTACTGATCTTCACGAATGACAAGGATGGAGTTCGCGAAGTCATGGGGCTGCTCGACCTGGGACGAACCAACTCCCACACCTGATGAAGACGCGCAGCCAGCGACGAAAAGTGCTCCGCAAAGTGCCAGAGTACGCAAGGCGGCGTCAGCCCGGCATTCGAGGATGGTCCAGGTGTGCATCATGAGGCGACTATCCGGCATTGGGACCGGGCGCGCAACGGCTCGGAAGGGTGTCAGTGAGCAGCCCCTGGCGAACGTGTCACCGGCCCGGCCTCGGGCCACCTCGGGCGAGGCGCAGCAGCAGGAGAAGCCCTCCCTCGGGGCGTTCTCGCAATCGGTGGAGCAGCGGCTCGAAGCCACGCCCCCCAGACGAACTGCGCGCCATCCTCCACGCCATGGCCAGCCGGCTCTACCCCTCCGAGCGACGCGCCTTCCGCTACTCCAAGGCCACCATGCTGCTGGCCGCCTGCGCCGAGGTGCTCGAGGCCCGGGGAGAGCCGGCGCGGGCCAATGAGCTTCTCTCCCGGTTCCGCGAGGGCTTCCCCCAGCACCGCGCCTTCCAGGCCGAGCTGGATGAGGCGCTGCGACGGCGGTAGCCCGACGGCCAGCGCTCAAGGGGTAGAGCTGCGTACAACGCACTCCTCTGACACCTTCCGGCTCAAACTTCAATGAATCGGGGGCCAACAAGGCCCGCCTCCTCCATAGCCAGCTTGACGCGCTCTGAGACAATCAAGGTCCCAGTCCAGCCCCAGGGGCGGAAGATGTTGGCACCGCCGGCCCTGGTCGGGTCTATCTTGAGTCCCCGCACATTGCGGTACTTTCCCAGCTTGTCTGGGCGATTGTCCTCGGGAAGCCAGTACAGCACCTCCTCACACCGCGCGTCGTCGATGCAGCGGATTGTCTGGAGAGTATTGAGAATGAAGTAGGGCTCGTGATGGCCCTCGACCTGGACCTGGATGAACTGGACCTCATCTTGAATGTCGAGGCGGTCGAAGAGGCGAACAACCTTGTTGCTGACGACGGGGATTGAGAATGAGGCCATGGTGAAGTCCAGGGCAGGGCCTCTTGGCTTCACGGGGAAGCAGATGCTACCAGTGTCCTCCAGGCGAGCACCCTGATCAAACTGCCAGGGATCCACCTCCTGTCCTTTGTCGTCCACGGGGCTCCTCAGGTGCCAGCGTGCAGCCATGCTCCTGTCATCCCACAAATCGTAGAATCTGTTCCTGGTGTCCATGACTATCTCGTGAGGAGCTTGTTGAGCGTAGATTCGGGCTTGCAGATATCGGCAGCGATCCTGTCGAGTTCATCCACGAGCCGTTTACGGCACTCTAGCGTGGTCCTGCAGCCAGCAAGAGCATCCCTGAGCCGTCGATAGATTTCTTCATCCCTCCAGCTCCGCGCTCCCCTGCACACGGGCGAGTTGAAGAGAGCCGGGGGTCGACAGGGCGGCGGGCGCAATCGCGCAGGAAGATGCCAGCAGGACGAGCATGGCGCAGAGGAGGTGTCTCATGGCTCCTCGCCACCCTACCTGTCCGCTTCCCGTGGAGAGCAACCTCCGAGTTCCGTGGAGCGGAGCTCGTCTGCTAATCGACAGGGGACCAGGAAGGGTGTCAGAGATTCGTACAGTGGGCATCTCCTGTGCGAATCCTCGGGCACCATCTTCGGGCCATCTACTGAAGCAGGCCATCAGTGCGTCAATATCAGCCCCTGGAGGGTGACGCGGCGCCGGCCGTCCACGTCCCACAGCTCGAGCGTGTACGGGCCTGGGAGAAATACTCCCTCCCACTCCGCTTCCACGGACAGGTGTTGCCAGCTCGGCCCGAGGAACACAGGCTCCGGGGGCCATACCCGGAGTACTTTCAGCCGCGCGCCGCCCTGGGCGACCAGCTCCGCGCGCGCCACCTTCAAGGGTTCGGTGCCTGTCTTCAACAGCTTCAATTCCAGCGCCAACCGTCTCCAGGACCGGTAGACCGTGGCGTGAAGCACCCGGGGGACTTCCTCCGGGGGCTGAGTGAAATCCTGGTTGGGAAACAGAGCTCGAACCGCGACACCTGCTTCATCCAGCAGCCCCGCTTCCCGCAGGCCGAGGAGACCATCCGGCCTCTCCTGCTTCGCACGGACGCGCGCCAGCTCCGTCTCGCATCGCCATGCCCTGGCGTCTGCCTCTCGGGCTTGCTGTCGGCAGGACTCGGCGGAACGAGGCTGGCGATAGACCTCCACCTGCTGCTCGGCGTGGCTCGGATGTACCACCAGGAGAAAGTCCACGCTCGCCGGCTCGGCTCCGTCCGCGAAGAATACCCGGAGGCGGAGTTCCTCTCCGGGCTTCAGCTCTCCCGAGAGAATGAGGGTGAGCATGTCCTCCGTCACCGTCACCCGATGGAAGTGCTCGCGCCCCTCCAACTCCACCACATCCGGCTTCACGGCCGTGTTGAAGAAGAACGTGGTGGACAACCCGCGGCTGATGAGCACCTTGCGCATCTCGGCGCCCGGCTCCGAGCGCAGCTCGAAGCGACGCACGCGAGGTGCATCCTCGGGGGAGGGAGACACTTGCGCGAAGGCGGGACTGCCCGCGAACAACGCAAGCGCCAGGAAGCGGGCAGGGGACAGCGCGGGTACGGGCATGCAATCTCCAGAGTAGTGGAGGCTAGCAGAGACCTCTGGGATGGGTCTCCCTCTCGTGCTTCCCCCGAGACACGAGTAGTCCT
>QKJM01000329.1 GCA_003249315.1 Archangium sp. | reverse complement strand
CCCAGGTCTCAGCCGGGATACCGAAGGCTTCCTCCAGGTACGCCGCGGCGCGGCGACTGAGGTCAGGGTCGAGCCAGGCGGACGACAAAAAACCCCTCCGAGTCGAAGCGGTGTGGGTAGAGGCGCCGGGCCAGCGCCAGCTCCTCCGGGTAGGCCTCGCCCTCCCATCGGGTCACGCCCGGCTCGCCCGGGACGTCGACTTCGAGGGGAAGCACCCGGGCCCCTGTCTCGCGCAAGAACGGCGCCAGCACGGCCTCGTTTTCCTCTGGGGCGTAGGTGCAGGTGGAGTAGACGAGGACGCCCCCCTCCTCGAGCACTTCGTACCCCCGGCGGAGGAGCGCTGCCTGCTGGCGCTGCAAATGGGATCGCAACCCCGGCTTCACCCGGCGTGGCCGGCACCCCGGCCCTCGCCACGTCCCCTCACCAGAACACGGCGCGTCCACGAGCACGCGGTCGAAGCGGTGGCGCTGCGGGAAGTTCTGGCCTGTGTAGGCGGTGACCACGGCGCAGGTGACCCCCATCCGCTCCAGGTTAGCGAGCAGCGACCGCAACCGCTGCGGGCTCGGCTCATTGGCTACCAGCGCGCCCCGGTCCTCCATCGCCTGGGCGAGGAGGGTCGTCTTGGAGCCCGGCGCGGCGCAGAGGTCCAGAACCCGATGCCCGGGCCGGGCGCCCACGGCGAGCGCCGCGACGGCGGAGGACGCGCTCTGCACATAGATGTGGCCGACGGCGTGGAGGAGGGTGGTGCCCACGGCCGGTAGCCCGTCTCCGGAGAGCCCCAAGAGGAGCGGCCACCAGGTTTCCGGGTCCACCCGGTACCCCTCCTCCTCCAGCCCGGCCTTCACCTGGTCGACATCGGCCTTGAGGGTATTCACACGAACACGCGCCGTGCCCGCGCGGCGGTGGGCGTCGAGAAACGCGGAGAAGTTCGGAATGATCCCTTGGTACCGGCCAAAGTGTGCGTCGAGGCGTGACATGCGGGTGGCGCTCTCCGTCAGACCCGGGCCAGGCGCACGGGCCGGAAGCCGGCAAAGTCGGCGCTCACCAGGTAGTACACGATCCCGCTCCGCGTCCCATACGGATTGGTGAAGGTCTCCCCGCCGGTGCCGTGCAGATGTCCGAAGACAACGATGTCCACGCGATACCGTTCCAGGAGCCGCGTCACCGGAGTCTCCTCCAGGGCTGGCGAGGTCGGCGGGAAGTGGAGGAGGGCGATCCGCAGTTTTGCATCCCCATCCAGACCCCGCAGGCTCGCTTCGAGGCGCTCGAGCTCGCGGTCATAGATCTTTCGATCCTCTGCCCCGCCCCGGATGTCGTGCTGGGGAAGGAAGTCCTGCCCGGGGAGCTGCGGCAGGAGCCCGCGGAAATCGAGCGCCGGGTCCACCCAGCCCCGGGCGCCGGCCAGAGACACCCCATCAACGGTTACGGCGTCGTTCTGAAGGGCGAACACACCCGGCGGCAACACGGTGCGGACCTTGGTCAGCGAAGACCACCAGTAGTCGTGGTTGCCCTTGATGAGCACCTTCCGACCTGGGAGGCCACCGAGCCACCGCAGCTCTTCCTCCACCTCCGCGAGCCGCATGCCCCACGACAGGTCCCCAGGCAGGCAAACCACGTCCTCGTCGCGGACAGACTCCTGCCAAGACGCAGCCACGTGCGCCGCGTGGTCAGCCCAGTGGGCGCCAAACACGTCCATGGGCTTGGGACGGGCGAAGGAGAGGTGGAGGTCGGCGATTCCCCAGACGTTCATCGCGAGGGTTGCTGGCAGGCCATCGGTGCGTGAAGGTGGAAGCGGACGGTCCGGCCCCTTATACTGGCTCGCCGCGCCCCTGGCGAGAGGAATCATGATCGACCCGGCCGACGCCTTGCCTCGACACCACCCGTTTCGCCTGCGCCACTTGGCACTCGCGGGGCGCTCGCTATCCCTTTATCAAGTGGCGGATCCGAACGCCCTGGCCGACGCCGTGGACCCGGCGTCGTTCGCCCAGGACGAACGCTTCCCTTACTGGGCCGAGCTCTGGCCGTCGGCCATCGCGCTCGCCGCGTTCTTGTTGCGAACCGGGACCGGTGCGGGGGAGGATGCGCTGGAACTGGGCTGTGGCCTGGGGTTGGCCGGGGTCGCCGCCGCGCTGAACGGCGCCCGGGTTCTGTTCACCGACTTCGAGCCGGACGCCCTGGCTTTCGCCTGCGCCAATCACGCGCTCAATCTGGGGACGCTGGGCCAGGGTCGCGAGCTCGACTGGCGGGCCCCTCCGGGGGATCTATCGGCCTCCCTGGTCCTGGCCTCCGACGTGCTCTACGAGAGGCGTTTCCTCGACCCCTTCCTCCGCACTCTGGAAGCGGTGGTGCGCCCCGGAGGCAGGGCGCTCGTGGCCGAGCCCGGACGGGCCATCGCGGCGGGAACCGTGGAGACCCTCGATGCGTCCCGCTTCGACCGGGACCTGCATTTGGAGGAGATCGACCTGGAGGAGCGCACACACAGCGTCTGGATCCACGAGTTGAGGAGGCGGTGACGATGGGGGACTCTGGACGGCTCTCCAGGAATGCGGCCCTCTGGGCCCTGCTCGGCCTTGCCGGCGCGCTGTGGCTCGTGGGGCGGCTCCACGCGGTCTTTACTCCCCTGCTCCTCGCCTGGTTCCTGGCCTACGCGCTGGACCCGCTCCTGGACCGCCTGGAGGCGCAAGGGATCAAGCGGCTCGTGGGGGTTCTCTTGCTCTTGGTCACCGTAGCGATCTCGCTCACGGTTGTGATCTTGCTCGTCCTGCCCGCCCTCATCGAACAACTCCGCGCCCTGGGTGCCGCCCTACCGGGATACGTGAGCGCCGCGCAGCGACTCTGGATCCCTCGCGTGGAGGAGTACCTGGGGCGCCCCCTCCCGGCGGAGACGTCGGACCTGTTCCGACAGGCGGCGGCTGCCCTTCAGGACCGACTGCCCGGCCTCGCGCCCCAGGCGGCTGCGGTCCTCGGCAGCGCCTTCGCCAGCGCCTGGAATCTGGTGAGCGCGATCCTCGGCCTCGCCCTCATCCCGGTCTTCTCCGTGTACCTGCTCCTGGAGTTCAACGGCCTCGGCACTCGCCTTCTGGAATTCGTTCCACCTCGCTGGCGAGGCATGGCGAGCCGAATCCTGGAGCGCTCCGACACGGTGCTGGGCGCCTTCGTTCGCGGTCAGCTTACGGTGTGCGGGGCGCTGGCGTTGGTGTACGCCGTAGGACTCACCTTTACCGGTATCGACATGCCGTGGGTCGTGGGCCTCCTCTCCGGCGCTCTGTTCATCGTTCCCTACCTGGGCACGGTCGTCGGGGTGGCGGTGGGGAGCCTGCTGGCCCTGCTCAAGTACCACGACCTCGTGCACCTTCTCGCCGTCTGGGCCGTCTTCGTCGTGGGGCAACTGCTCGAAGGGTTCGTGCTCACCCCGCGCATCGTCGGCGAACGGGTGGGCCTCCACCCCCTGGCCGTCATGGTGGCAGTGCTCGCCGGGGGAGAGCTCTTCGGCTTCCTGGGCATCCTGCTCGCGGTGCCGGCGGCGGCGGTGCTCCGGGTGGGGCTCTCCGAGGCGCTGGGCGCCTACCGGAACTCCGCCCTCTTTCGGGAGGATGCCACCTGATCCCCTCGCCGCACGATTTCCTGCTCCACCTGCGTACCCGCCGGCCGGAGCTCGCCCGGCGCCTGGATGGAATCCGGGGCCTGGAGCGAACCGGCCGAAAGCTACTCATCCGCGTTCCGGGCGATAGCTGGAGCTTCCGGGAGCTGACCATCCGGGCAACCCCACTTGTTT
>QKJM01000498.1 GCA_003249315.1 Archangium sp. | reverse complement strand
CCAGCCACCTCCCCCTGCCGCCCGGACTCCCACCGCCCATTAGCCACGCTGTCCCGGGGACACGTTGTTTCTTTCCGAACACCTCCTTTTTGTGCTTGAAGCGGGGACCATGGCGAACACGCGTACGGTCACGGTCATCAATGGCGACGGCATCGGCCCCGAGGTGATGGCGGCCACCATCCGCGTCCTCGAGGCGCTCAAGGTTCCCCTGGAGTTCGAGCACAAGGACGCGGGGGCGGAGGTCGTAGCGAAGTACGGAACGAACCTCCCGCACGAGACGGTGGAGGCGGTGCTGCGCAGCGGCGTGGCGCTCAAGGGCCCCACCGGCACGGTGGTGGGCGGCGGCCTGGCCTCGGCGAACGTGGGCCTGCGCAAGCGGTTGGATCTGTACTCCTCGCTGCGCCCGGTGCGCTCCGTCCCCAGCATCAAGACGCGCTACGAGAACGTGGACCTGGTGGTGGTGCGCGAGAACACGGAGAGCCTCTACACGGGCCTCGAGCACATCATCGTCCCCGGCGTCGTGGAGTCGCTGAAGATCATCACCGAGAAGGCCTCCACGCGCATCGCCCGCTTCGCCTTCGAGTACGCCCGGAAGAACGGGCGCAAGAAGGTGACGAGCGTCCACAAGGCCAACATCATGAAGCTGTCGGATGGCCTCTTCCTCGACTGCACCCGCAAGGTGGGCCGGGAGTACCCGGAAATCCAGTACGAGGAGGTCATCATCGACAACATGTGCATGCAGTTGGTGAAGGATCCGTCGCGCTACGACGTGCTGGTGATGGAGAACCTGTACGGCGACATCGTCAGCGACCTGTGCGCGGGCATGGTGGGAGGCCTGGGGCTGGTGCCCGGGGCGAACATCGGCGAGCGCACGGCGGTCTTCGAGGCGGTGCATGGCACTGCGCCGGACATCGCGGGCAAGGGCGTGGCCAACCCGACGGCGCTGATGATGTCGGCGGCGATGATGCTGGAGTGGCTGGAGCTGCGCGAGGAGTCGAAGCGGCTGCAGGACGCGCTCAACACGGTGTACGGCGGCAACCAGGTGCGCACGGGCGACCTGGGCGGCAGCGCCACCACGCGCGAGTTCACCGACGCCGTCATCGCGGCGCTGTAGCGTGGAATAGCGCTCCGAGGAATCCCGGGTTCCGCATGCCCCCTCTCCCTCTGGGAGAGGGGATTGACGCGGAGCCGAGGTGCCGGCTCCTTTCATGGCAGGGCCGGGGTGAGGAATCTCCTCCCCCGGAGGCGGGCTCAACGCAGGAGCGCCTCGAGCGCGTCCACGTGGGCCCGCGCGGTGAAGCGCCGGGCCATGCGCCAGGCTCCCTCGCGGAGCCGAGCATGGTGCTCCGGATCGGCCAGCGCGCGCACCAGGGCCGCGGCGAGGCCGGAGACCGTGGGCGGCTGGCCCGAAGCGAGCTCCCCGGAGACGCCCGGCTCGCACCAGTCCGGAATTCCACCCACCGAGAAGGCCACCGAGGGCAGGCCCACGCCGCCGGCCTCCACGCCCACCATGCCGAAGGGCTCGGGCCACACGCTGGGCACCGCGAGCACGTCCGCCCGCCGCATCCACCACTCGCGCTCGGCCCGCTCCACCCAGCCGACAAAACGCACTGGCACGCCCCGGGCCTCCGCCTCCGCCCGCATGCGCTCGCGCTGAGGCCCGTCCCCCGCCACCACCAGCTCCAGCGCGCGGCCCAGCGCCGTGCGGGCCTCGCGCATGGCACGCACCAGCTCCACCCCGCCCTTGAGGTCCGTGAGCCGGCCCACCATCAACACCAGGCCGGACAGGGTGCGAGGCGTGGGGGGCTCGGGATCCGCCGCGCTGTCGCCGAAGAGGGGGACGCACCGCACCCGAGACTCACCGAGGCCGTGCCGGAGGTACTCCTCGCGCATGGCCCGGCTGCCCACCAGCACGGTGTCATACCGGCGCACGAGGGCGAGGCGGTGCTGGTGGTGGCGGTACTCGCGCAGGGCGGTGAGGGGGTTGCGCCCGCCGCAGCGTAGCGGGAGGTAGCGCACCAGACACCCGGGGCCCAGCGTGCGCTGGCAGGGAGAGGGCACGGGGAAGGCGTGGCGCTTCGCCCCGCTGATGCAGGTGCCGTAGTAGGCGTGGAGGAAGAGCAGCGAGGGCCAGCGCGCCAGCAACGCCTCCTCCAGCGCCAGCTCCTCCACACCGTGCTGGTAGACGCGATCCGGCCGCCACGAGGCCACGGCCTCCAGCACGCCCGGCAGCCCGAGCGCGGCGAGGCTCCACACCGGAATGTCCAGGCCCTCGTCGATGAGGGCGGGGCCCGGGAGGACGTCCTTCTCGTAGAGGAGCGCGAGGGAGAAGCCACGAGCCTGGAGGAGGGGCAGCAAGGTGCGCAGGTGGGACTCGACGCCGCCCACCACGGCCCGGTGGCGCGTGACGAGGAGGATTCGCGGACTCACGACATGCCCTCGGGCCTGGAGAGGGAGACGCGCGCGAGGAGCGCGCTCCACCGGGGCCGGACGTAGGAGGCGAGCGGCCCCTGGAAGGCCACGGGGCCCACCAGCACGGCGTACAGCAGCACGGCGGCGGAGGCGAGCGCGAGGAATCCGAGGAGGCCACGGGGAGACCAGGAGACGGCCAGCGCGGCGGAGAGGGCCAGCGCGAGCCCCGTGCGCCAGAACCACGGAACCAGGGGCCGGACGAGCTCCCCGAGGGAAGTACCGGAGTGTCGCGCCAGCGCGCGCAGGTGGCCGGGGAGACTCACCAGCACCAGGCCCGCGAGCGTGCCCAGGGGCGCGCCGATGAAGCCGAGCAGCAACAACCCCCCGGCGCCGAGCGCGACGGCCACCACCCCATCCGCGAGGGCGGTGAGGGCGATGCGGCGCTCGTCCCCGAAGGCGAAGGTGGCCATGGAGGTGGCGTTGCTCCAGTGCCGCAGCACCATGTTGAGGGCGATGAGGGAGGAGATGCCGAGCCCCAGGAACTTCTCCTCGCCGACCCACAGGCCGACGAAGGACGCATTGGCGGCCACCACGCCCGTGGCGAGCAGGCCGCTGACGAGCAGGATGGCCTGGGCCAGGCTGGTACACACGTGCAACAGGCGCTCGCGGGACTCGCCGGCCCGCATCTGGCTGAGACCGGGGAGCGCGGCGACGACGAGCATGCGCGGCTGGTGGATGAGGATGCCAACGGCCTTGGCGGTGCAGGCGTAGGCGACGGTGGCCTCGGGGCCGAGCAGCTTGCCCACGAGGACGAGGTTCGTCCCGGTGAGGAGCACGGTGGCGAGTTGGTTGAGGCTGACCCAGACACCGCGACGAAACCAGCCAGCCACCTCGGCCCACGAGAGAGGCTCGAAGCGCCGAGGGAGGATGGCGCGATGGCGCCACACCAGGCGCAGCCCGGCGAGCGAGGCACCGAGGAGCTGCTGGGCAATCCACCCCCAGGCGAGCGCCACCAGGCCATGGCCGAGCAACACGAGGCCGACAGTGGTGGCGGTGCCGACGGTGAAGCCCACGAGCTGCGCGCCCGAGTGCCAGGCCAGGTCCTGGAGTCCCTCGAGGAGGGCGGGGAACATGCGCAGGGGGTAGAGGAGGACGAAGGCGAGGAGCGTGGGGCCAAGGGCCGGACGAAGGGCCTCCCAGTCGGAGGGCAGCAACCACCACAGGCCGAGCGAGGCCAGGCCGATGACGAGGGATTGCAGGAAGGCGAGGCGGAGGCAGAAGCCGACGAGACGGGCAGGGGCGTCGGACGCCTCGGAGCGGCCGGTGGCGACGGCCAGCTCGCGGGGGACGAGGGCGATGACGCC
>QKJM01000480.1 GCA_003249315.1 Archangium sp. | reverse complement strand
GCCCTCGTAGCGCCGACCCAGGAAGAGGCTCGCCGGCAGGAGCCTCCAGCTGTCCACGGAGAGCGCCTTGGCACCCTGGGCGCGCACCATCTCCCGCGTAGCACAACGAACCCGGTGCCCGCCCCCTCCCAAGGGAATAGGATTTGCACGCACCGGCTTCGAGGAGACGCCCTACACCCATGACGACACCGCCCGCCACCGTCCTGGTCGTCGATGACGACCGCGCCAACCTCGACTCCGTCGCGCGCATCTTCCAGCGCGAGGGGCTGGAGACGCTCACCGCCGGCAACGGCACCGACGCGCTGGAGCTGCTGCGCCGCCCGGAGGTGTGCGTGATGGTGACGGATCTAATGATGCCCGGCATGGACGGGCAGGAGCTGCTCAAGGCCTCGCGCACCATCCGCCCGGACGTGGAGGTGGTGCTGATGACGGCCTACGGCACGGTGGAGACCGCGGTGGCCGCGATGAAGGACGGCGCCTACGACTTCATCACCAAGCCCCTCAAGCGACACTCGCTGGTGAAAGCGGTGGAGAAGGCGCTGGAGCGGCACGAGCTGGCCGCGGAGAACCGGGCCCTCAAGGCGAAGCTGGTGGAGATGGGCGCCCCCGGCGGCCGGGCCCTCGTGGGCCAGTCCCCCGCCTTCCGGGCGATGATGGACACCATCCGTCAAGCCGCCCCCTCCACCGCCACCGTCCTGCTGCTGGGCGAGTCCGGTACCGGCAAGGAGCTGGCCGCCCGCGCCCTCCACGAGGCCTCCAACCGCGCACGCGGCCCCTTCGTCGCCGTCAACTGCGGTGCTCTCCCCGAGAGCATCCTCGAGGCCGAGCTCTTCGGCGTCGAGCGCGGGGCCTTCACCGGCGCCGTGGCCCGCCGCGAGGGCCGCTTCGAGCGAGCCCACGGCGGCACCCTCTTCCTCGATGAGGTGGGCGAGATGCCCCTCACCGCCCAGGTGAAGCTCCTCCGCGTGCTGCAGGAGGGAGAACTCGAGCGCCTGGGCGGCACCCAGACCGTCCGGGTGGACGTCCGCATCGTCGCCGCCACCAACAAGGATCTCCAGCGCGAGGTGGCCGAGGGCCGCTTCCGGGAGGACCTCTACTACCGCCTCAACGTGGTGGAGATCCGCGTCCCCGCGCTCGCCTCCCGCCGGGAGGACATTCCCCTCCTCGCCGACTCCTTCCTCCGCCGCTTCGCCGCCAAGAACGGCAAGAGCCTGCGCGGCTTCTCCCCCGAGGCCCTCCAGGTGCTGGAGAACTACGCCTGGCCCGGCAACGTGCGGGAGTTGGAGCACGCCGTGGAGCGCGCGGTGGTGCTCGCCCGCAACGACGTCCTCGAGGTGGCCGACCTGCCCGAGTCCGTCCGCAAGGGCCCCCCTGGCTCGGCCAGCCAGCTCGTCATCCCCATCGGCACTCCCATGGAGGAGATCGAACGGCGGGTGATCCACGAGACCCTCCGCCACACCAAGGGGGACAAGACCCTGGCCGCCCGCCTGCTCGGCATCGCCGCCCGCACCATCTACCGCAAGCTCGAGCGCGAGGCCTCCGAGTCCGGTGGCGAGGATTCCGACCCCCCCATCACCGACTGACAGCCCGTCACACCGCCCGGCCGGCCGCTGACAAATTGTCCCAGGCTGTCCGGGCCGCCGCTGCCTCCGCCAGAGGCCCGGCTTATTCCGGAATGATTCCGGGCACTTGGCTGTAGGGCTCTGGCCGCCCACCCCCTGTTGCGGATGGCACCCCGCTTGCTCAATCCCGAGCAGGCCCTCTCTGGACACGTGATGGAACTGTTCTTCCGCAAGTACTTCTGGACCGTGAACCTGGTGTTCATCCTGCTCGTGGCCTTGTTGGCGGCCAGGACGGTGAACCTGTTCGTGGAGTCCGCCCTCACGACCGTGCCCACGGGACAGGTATCGGCTCCCACGAAGGCCAGGGCCCGCGAGGTGCTGGCCTCCCTGAATCTGCGGCGCCTGTCGGAGTTGACCGGCGTGGCCGTGCCCGAGCCGGAACCGGTGGTGGCCGAGCCCACCCTGCCGGAGGCGGATCCCAACGCCGCTCCAGTGAAGAGCGGCCTGCGCGTGAAGCTGCTGGGCACCCTGGTGGCCGGTGACAAGATGTGGTCCGTCGCCTCCATCCAGGACATGAGCACCCAGCGCTCCACCTCCTACATGGTGGGAGACCCAATCCAGGGGGCCGAGGTGATCGACATCGAGCGCGAGCGCGTCATCATCTTCAACAACGGGCGCAAGGAGTACATCGACGGCAACCCGGGTGACGGCAGCGGGCCGATGCCCTCCTACGCGCCGCCGCCGCCCGTGGCCTCCGCCCCGCCGCCTTCCAACGACGGCGCCCTGGGCAACGGCATCCGTGCCCTGAGCGACAACGAGTACGAGGTGCCTCGCTCGGAGATCGACAAGACCCTGGCCAACCTCAACCAGGTGGCCATGCAGGCGCGCATCGTCCCCGCCTTCAAGGACGGGCAGGCCCAGGGCTTCAAGCTCTTCTCCATCCGCCCGGACTCCATCTACTCGAAGATCGGCGTCCAGAACGGTGATGTCATCAAACGCATCAACGGCTTCGAGCTCAACAGCCCGGAGAAGGCCCTCGAGGTCTACACCAAGCTGAAGGAAGCCTCGCGGATCGAAATCGAGCTGGAGCGCAATGGCTCGAGCATCCGCAAGAACTACCAAATCCGCTAACCCGCCGTACCCCACGCCTCCATGAAGACGCTTCCGTCCTGGTTGCTCCTGCTGAGCTTCGTGCTCGCTTCCCCTGCCCTGGCGCAGCGCCGTCCCGGTACGCCCCCGGGTGCGACGCCCGCCGAGCCCGGCGCCTCCACCGTGCGACCCACGGCCACCTGTGAGGAGGTCCGGCGCCGCGCTCGCTTCGAAATCTACTTCGACAAGGTGGAGATCGAGAAGCTGGTGCAGACCGTGGCGGATGCCACCTGCAAGACGTTCATCCTCCCGGAGAACGTGCGCGGGCGCATCTCCATCATCGGCCCGGAGAGGGGCCGGGTGCAGGTGGACGCGGACGCCTTCTACGCGGCCTTCCTCGCCGCGCTCGACTCCAACGGCCTGGCTGTCTACCAGCACGGCCGCTTCCTGAAGATCGTCGACAAGCGCGCCGCCAAGCAGAACCCCATCCCCACCATCGTGGATCCGGACTCGCCCTACACCGCCAACGAGCAGATGGTGACCAAGCTGTTCCGCATCCAGAACGTGGAGGTGGAGCCGCTGCGAGGGGTGCTGCAGCAACTGGTCTCCAAGGACGGAGACACCATCCCCTATCCGCCGGACATCATCATCGTCAACGACGTGGGCTCCAACGTCCACCGGCTCGAGCGGCTCATCGACCAGCTCGACTCGCGCGCGGCCAGCGATGAGATGCGCATCATCCAGGTGCAGTACGCCAGCGCCCAGGACGTGGCCACCACGGTGCAGAAGCTCTTCGAGCAGAAGGGTCGTCCCGGAGCCATCCCGGTGGCTCGCCCCGGAGCCCCGCCGCAGCCCTCCGGGGTGGGCACCTCCTCCGGAGGCCCGGTGTCCCTCTCGCAGATCATCCCCGACGAGCGCACCAACAAGCTGATCGTCGTGGCCAGCCCCGCGGCCTTCGAGCGCATCCAGGACATCGTGCGCGAGGTGGACATCCCCACCGCCGGCTCCGAGCGCATCAACGTCCACTACCTGGAGAACGCCAACGCGGAGGAGCTGGCGAGCACGCTGCAGTCGCTGGCACAGGGCTCGTCCAATCGCCCCCAGCGCGCGCCCATTCCGCCCCGCCCCGGCCTCCCCACGACCCCTGGCGGCTCCGTATCCGCCGAGCTCTTCGCCGGCGAGGTGAAGATCTCCGCCGACAAGGGCACCAACTCGCTGGTCATCGTGGCCAGCCAGAGCGACTACCGCAACCTCGTCCGGGTGATCGAGAAGCTGGACACCCCGCGCAGGCAGGTGTTCGTCGAGGCGGTCATCATGGAGGTCAACCTGGACCGCAACAGCGAGTTCGGGCTGAGCCTGCACAGCGGCTACAGCCTGACCACGCCGCAGGGAGAGGCCCCGGGCATCATCGGCACCAAGTACACCCGGCAGGGCCTGCCCCCGTCCTTCTCCCTGGTGAACCTGGCCCAGTTCGGCGGCTTCCTCGCCGGCCTCCAGGGCCCCGTCGTCCCCGAGCTGCAGAAGCTGGGCATCGACATCCCCGCCTTCGGCGTGGTGCTGCACGCGCTCCAGCAGAGCTCGGACGTCAACGTGCTCTCCACCCCGCACATCCTCACCACCGACAACGAGGAGGCGGAGATCACCGTGGGGCAGAACGTCCCCTTCCAGGCGGGCTTCTCGCCCTCCTCGCTGGGCACCGGCCTGGGCACGGGCACCTCCACGGGAGGCACCACGGGCGGCCTCAACCCCTCGCTGCTGGGCAGCCTCGGCGGCCTGGGCAACTTCTTCGCCCCCATCACCCGGCAGAACGTGGAGCTGAAGCTCACCGTCAAGCCGCAGATCAACGAGAGCGACTACATCCGCCTGGCCATCACCGAGCAGACCGAGGAGATCGCCTCCACGGATCCGGTGCTCGGCCCCACCACCTCCAAGCGCAGCGCCAAGACGACGGTGGTGGCGAAGGATCAGGAGACGGTGGTCATCGGCGGCATCATGCAGGATCGCACCATCGAGTCGGTGTCCAAGGTGCCGGTGCTCGGAGACATCCCCCTCATCGGCCACCTCTTCCGGGAGACGACCCGCCGCAAGACGAAGACGAACCTGCTGCTCTTCCTCACGCCCTACATCATCCGGGACCAGACGGACTTCCGGAGCATCTTCGAGCGCAAGATGAAGGAGCGGCAGCAGTTCGTGGAGCAGTTCTACGGGCAGGTGCCGGGCTACGACGTGCCGATGGACTTCAGCCGCAAGACGGGCCCGCTGGGCAGCATGCGTCGGGCGGTCCACACCGAGTCGATCAAGGCGGAGAACGGTGGCCCCGGGGCGCCGGGCGAGCGCGTCATCACCCCCGAGAGCCCGGGCCCCGTGGCGCCCTTCAACCGCTCGACGGGAGACTCGAGTCCTGAAGCGCAACCCGTGCCGCCCTCCGGGGAAGCCGCGCCGCCTCCCGGCGGTTTGGAGGTTCCAGTCCAGGCCCCGCCCCCGCCGCCTCCCGCGGACGTCGAGCAGCTGCGCATCCAGCCGGACACGGGAGAAGAGAGGTAGACCATGAGCCCGTTCGCTGACGCCCCACTCGCCAGGCCCTCCACCGACACCGCCACCCAGGTCGTCTCCCACGGCCCGGCCTACCTCTGCGGCCGGCCGCTGGGGGAGATCCTCCGCGCCACCGCCGGCCTCACCGAGGAGAAGCTCCAGGAGGCGCTCTCCCTGCAGGAGGAGAAGGGCGGCCGGCTCGGCGAGCTCCTGGTGGGCCTCAAGGTCGTCAGCGAAGAGGACGTGGCCAAGGCCCTCGGCCTCCAGCTCGATCTGCCCTACCTGGCGCGCATCTTCACCGAGGAGGTGGATCCCGAGCTGCTCAAGCGGGTGCCCATCAACTTCGCCAAGCAGTCGCGCATCCTCCCCCTCTCCATGGAGGGGGACTCGGTGGCCCTGGCGGTGGCGGATCCGCTGGACACCACGGTGATGGACCACGCGCGGATGCTGCTGGGACAGAACGTCAACCCGCGCATCGCCCTGGCCTCCACCATCGTGGACGCCATCAACAGCGTCTATGATCGGGCCAGCAACGAGGCCGAGCAGCTCGTGGACGAGCTGGAGGCGCAGGACCTGGACTCGCTGGCCCACGAGCTGGACGAGCCCAAGGACATCCTCGACGCGGAGGGCGACGAGGCCCCCATCATCCGGCTCGTCAACTCCGTGCTCTTCCGCGCCGCCAAGGAGCGCGCCAGCGACATCCACATCGAGCCCATGGAGCGCGAGCTGCTGGTGCGCTTCCGCGTGGACGGCGTGCTGCAGGAGATCATCAAGCCGCCCAAGCGCTACCAGAGCGCCATCGTCAGCCGCGTCAAGGTCATGGGCCAGCTCAACATCGCGGAGAAGCGCCTCCCCCAGGACGGCCGCATCCGGATCAAGCTCGCCGGCCGCGACATCGACATCCGTCTCTCCACCATCCCCACCACCTTCGGCGAGCGCATCGTCATGCGTCTGCTGGACAAGAACACCACCCTGCTCGACCTGAGCGAGCTGGGGATGAGCACCCAGACGATGGGGGCGATGGACCACGTCATCCGCCGCCCCCACGGCATCATCCTGGTGACGGGTCCCACCGGTAGCGGAAAGACGACCACTCTCTACGGCGCCCTCTCGCGCATCAACACCCCGGACCTCAACATCCTCACCGTCGAGGATCCGGTGGAGTACCAGCTCAAGGGCATCGGCCAGATGGCCATCAACCCGAAGATCGGCCTCACCTTCGCCCAGGGGCTGCGCTCCTTCCTCCGGCAGGATCCGGACGTCATCATGGTCGGTGAGATCCGCGACAAGGAGACGGCGGAGATCGCCATTCAAGCGTCGCTCACGGGCCACCTGGTGTTCTCCACGGTCCACACCAACGACGCGGCCAGCGCCGTCACCCGTCTGGTGGACATGGGGGTGGAGCCCTTCCTGGTCGCCTCCTCGCTCACCGCCGTGCTGGCCCAGCGCCTGGTGCGCCGGGTGTGCCCCGACTGCCGGGTGCAGTGTACGCCCACCGATGACGAGCTGAAGGAGATCGGCCTGAACCGCGCCACCCTCAAGGAGCGATACGGCGTGGAGCGCATCTACAAGGCGACCGGCTGCCCGAGCTGCAGCCATAACGGCTACCGCGGCCGGACGGGTATCTACGAGCTGCTGCTGGTGGACGAGACGGTGCGCCAGCTCGCGCTGAAGAACGTGGACTCCAACAGCATCAAGAAGGCCGCCGTCAGCAACGGGATGACCACGCTGCTGGACGACGGCGCGCGCAAGATCTCCATGGGCGAAACCACCATCGCAGAGGTCCTGAGCATCACCCAGGAAGACCTCTAAGGACTCCGGCCCCGCGCCCCCCCCCGGAAGGGAGGAGCGCGGGGTGCGGTTCTACTCCGCGAGCGACCATGCCAGTCTTCGAGTACAAAGGTCTCAATCAGGCCGGAAAGCCCATCCGAGGGATGCTCGAGGCCGACTCGGCCAAGAACCTCCGCACCCAGCTCCGCAAGGACGGCATCTTCCTGACGGAGGTCGTCGGCCAGGCCGAGGGCAACCGCCGCAACGGCGTGCGCAAGGGCGCCGGCGCCGCGCACGCCGACCGCGAGCTGGACCTGGGCAAGATGGCCCGCGGCCGCATCACCACCGACGACATCGCCATCACCACCCGCCAGCTCGCCACCCTGTTGGGCGCCGGCGTGACGCTGGTGGAGTCCCTCACCGCCCTGGTGGAGCAGGTGGAGAAGGAGCGCCTCAAGCGCATCATCTCGGACGTGAAGCAGCGGGTGAACGAGGGCGCCTCCCTGGGCGACGCGCTCTCCGTACACCAGAAGGTCTTCGGCTCGCTCTACGTGAACATGGTCCGCTCCGGCGAGCACTCGGGCGCGCTGGACGCGGTGCTGCTCCGCCTGGCGGACTTCACCGAGAGCCAGGCCCGGCTGCGCCAGAAGCTCATCGGCACCATGCTCTACCCCGCCATCATGCTCCTGGTGGGCGCCGGCATCCTCGTGCTGATGATGGTGGTGGTGGTGCCGAAGATCACGAAGATCTTCGACACCATGAAGGCCACCCTGCCCTTCACCACCCGCGCCCTCATCTGGACGAGCAACTTCCTGCAGGACTGGTGGTTCATCATCTTCCCCGTCGTGACAGTGGGGCTGATGGGGGCCACCGCCTGGTTCCGCAGCCCCAAGGGCAAGCCGGTGTGGGACCGCTTCGCCCTCAAGGCTCCCATCTTCGGCAGCCTCGTGCGCCTGCTCGCCATCTCGCGCTTCGCCCGCACGCTCGCCACCCTGCTCAAGAGCGGCGTGCCCCTCCTGGTGGCCATGGACATCACCAAGGCGGTGATGACCAACTCGGTGCTGGCCGAGGTGGTGGAGAAGTCCCGCGACGCCATCCGCGAGGGCGAGAGCATCGCCACGCCCCTCAAGCGGTCAGGCCAGTTCCCTCCCCTCGTCTACCACATGGTCGCAATCGGCGAGCGCTCCGGACAGTTGGAGGACATGCTGCTCTCGGTCGCCGACAGCTACGAGAACCAGGTCAACGTCCGCATCGGAGCCCTCACCTCCCTGCTCGAGCCCATCCTCATCGTGGTGATGGGCGCGGTGATTGCATTCGTGGCTTTCTCGATCCTGATGCCGATTCTCCAGGTGAACTCGGCCATCCGGTGACGGAGACGACCCGATGAACGACTCGCTCGACCGGTGGATTCAGCGCGTCACCCTCGCGGCGCTGCTCGCCCTCACGGCGACGCTGCTCACCGTGGGGGTGGCCCTGTACGCTCCCGACTCCGCAGCCGGTACGGCCAGGAGCAGCACGGACCATCCCTAGGACGTTCTGACAAGACAACGGCCCGGTGGCTTGCCGAAAAGTCACGAGAGGACAGGATATGAGCCAGAAGAAGAAGACGAAGCAGCAGCGCCGTCGCAACCGCGGCATGACCCTGATCGAGATCATGGTGGTCATCACCATCCTCGGGCTGATCGCCGCCGCCGTGGGTGTGGCCGTCATCCCCAAGCTCGACGAGGCCAAGCAGGACACCGCCCGGCTGGACATCGGCAACATCCAGAACGCGCTGAAGCTCTACTACACGAAGAAGGGCAAGTACCCCGACACCGCCACCGGCCTGCGCGCCCTCGTGGAGACGCAGAACCTGGAGCGGATCCCCGTCGATCCGTGGGGCAACGAGTACGTGTACATGAACGAGGCCGGCAAGCCCGTCATCATCTCCTACGGCGCGGACGGCGTGTCCGGCGGCGAGGGTCCGGACTCGGATGTCTCCTCGCGGGACTCGGCTTCGGCCCAGAAATAGCAAGGACACACCGAACCGAGGGATGAAGCCCATGGCCACCGAGCACGCCCCCACCCACATGCAGTCCGAAGAGACGGTCCGCCCGTCCCGAGTAGGGCGTGCGCTGGTGACCGGGGTCATCCTCCTGGCCACCGCGGGCGCCTTCGCGCTGGCCCGTCTCACCTTCGATCCCTCGCTCAGCGTCCTCCAGCGGCAGGCGCGCGCGGAGATCCGCGGAATGGAGGGCTACTTCAAGTCCTTCCACCGCATCACCGGCCGCTTCCCCTCCCAGGCGGAGAACTTCTACCCGCTCATCCAGGTGGGGCTGCTGAAGGAGATTCCCCTCGATCCCTGGGGTCGCCCCTACCAGTACCGGATGGAGGGCGCCAAGGGCTACATCATCTCCTATGGAGAGGACGGCCTGCCCGGGGGGACCGGAGAGGCCGCCGACATCATCAGCGGCGGAGCCATCAGCAGCATGGCGCGCGCCGTGCCGCAAGAAGCCCGAAAGGAAGTGCCGGAGGAGGCAGAGGGAGGTCGGCAATGAACGGCGCGCCCGGAGGCAGCCTCGCACGGTCGCGACGCCGGGAGCGAGGGCTCACCCTCATCGAGGTGAGCATCGGGCTGGGGATCGCCGCGGTGTTGTTCGCCGCCGTCACCATCTCCATCGGCTCCATCACCGGCGCCAAGGCCAAGGCCTCCGCCAGCGAGCTGGTGGGCGTCATCCGCTCGCTCTATGACACCGCCGCGCTCAGCGGGAAGACGTGCCGGCTCGTCTTCGAGCTGGCCGATCCCAGGAACGAGGAGGAGTCCTCCCGCTACCGCGCCGAGTGCGCCAACAGCGGCGTCACCACCTCGCGAGATCGGGACGAGCAGCTCCGCGAGGACAGCCGCGAGCTCGATGAGGAGCGGAGGGACTCCCGCCGCAACTACACCCGCCGCGACAACGGGCAGCCCGGCCTGGACGATCTGCTCGCCGAGGAGGAGGAGCGCGTGGAGAGCGCCGCCCGCTTCTCCGCCTACACCGCCGAGATGCTCGAGCCGCGCGAGCTGCCCTCGGGCGTCACCGTCTCCGTCTGGACGCGCCACCAGCGCGAGGCCGTGGAGAAGGGCGTGGCCTACCTCTACTTCTTCCCCCAGGGTTACACCGAGAAGGCCCATGTCTACGTGCGCCAGGGCGAGAACGTCTGGACGCTCGTCATCTCCCCGCTGACCGGCAAGGTCTCCATCGCGGGCGAAGCGCTGGAGGTGCCCAAGTCATGAGACAGACGCGTGGCTTCACCCTGCTGGAGACGGTGGTGGCGCTCGGCATCCTGGCGCTGGCGCTGATGGCCATCTTCGACCTCAACGCCGGCGCGGTGTCCAACCACGCCTACGCCAAGAAGCTCACCGTGGCCACGCTCCTGGCCCGCTCGAAGATGACGGACCTGGAGCAGCAACTCTACGACGAGGGCTTCAGCAACGACGATGACGAGGAGGCCGGCGACTTCTCCGAGGAGGGCTGGGGCAACTTCAAGTGGCGGGCCCGCATCATCGCCCCGCAGCCGGACGGCGTGTCTCCCGAGCAGCTCATCGGCGCCATCTTCAACCTGCCCATCGGCGGGGGGGAGACCGGGGATGATCCGCTCGGCGGCCTGGCCTCCATGTTCGGCGCGGGAGGAAAGGACGGCGCCACGCAGATGCCCGGCGGCGGCCTGGGGGGCATGGGAGCCATGGCCCAGCCCATGTTCACCCAGATGATCCAGCAGATCACCACCACGGTGCGCGAGGTCCACCTCACCGTCTACTGGAAGGACGGCACCCAGGTGGAGAGCCTGGATCTGGTCACCCACGTGGTGTCGTTGGGCCCGGGCTCGGACCGAAACGGCGGCGGCAGCTTCACGCCCAACGACGGCCAGCAGTCCGGAGACACGGCCAACCAGTGGGTGGATCCCGCCACCGGCTTCATCGTGCCCAATCCCACCCCCGGCCCCAACGGGGTGATGCTGCACCCGCAGACGCGCCAGCCGCTGATGAAGCGCTCCGACTGGCTCCAGCAGCGCAACGGTGGCGGAAACAGCGGCGGTGCCTTCAATGGCATCCCTGGCAGCGGCCTCAATCTGGGAGGGAAGCGATGAGCAGGCGCCAGATCCGCGGCTTCACGCTGATGGAGATCATGATCGCCATCTCCATCACCGCCCTAATGGGTGGGATGGTGACCATGGCCTTCCAGACCGGCTTCCACGCCAAGGAGGTGGTGGAGGAAGAGGCGGACCACTACCGCATGCTGCGCGTGGCGATGACTCGCATGGTCCGGGAGATCGGCTCCGCCTACGTGAGCGACCGCTACGACGGGCGGCGCTACCGGGATCAGAACGATCGGCCCACCAACTTCGTGGGCGAGCGCGACCGGCTGCTCTTCACCACCTTCGCCCACCAGCGCCTGTATACGGACGCCAAGGAGTCCGACCAGGCGATCGTGGAATACTCCGTCCAGACGTCCACCGAGAAGGGAGCCAAGGGCCGGATGGACCTGATGCGTCGGGTGAATCCGAACGTCGAGGACCGCATGGATCGCGGCGGCACCACGGACGTGCTCTTCGAGGGCGTGAAGCGGGTGGAGTTCGAGTACTGGAACCCCGAGCGCAAGGAGTGGGACGACGAGTGGGACACCCGCCGGGCCGATCAGAAGGACAAGCTCCCCACCCGGGTGCGAATCACCCTGGTAGCGCTCGACGAGAACCAGAAGGAAGCGCGGTACACCACGCAGACGCGGGTGATGCTCAACACGGAGCTGCCCAGGTACTGAGATGACGAGCCCAGCGCACAGAGAGGCCCGGAGGGCGAACCCCCGCCGAGATGCCCGACGCGAGCGTCGCCAGCGCGGCGTGGCGCTCATCATCGCCGTGGTGTCCATCACCCTGCTGACGGTGGTGGCCACGGAGTTCGCCTACAACACGCGGGTGGATCTGCAGCTCGCGGCCAACCAGCGCGACGAGCTGCAGGCCACGTACATGGCCCGCTCGGGCGTGGCGCTCTCGCGGCTGCTGATGCGCTTCCAGAAGCAGGTGGATCAGACGCCCATCCCCAACATCGGCTCGCTGCTCGGTCAGCTCACCGGAGGGGCTGGCGGTGGGCAGGCGCCCGGCGGCCAGGCTCCAGCCTCCAGCCTCAACCTGCAGCTCTGGAAGCTGGCGCGAGTGGACTGCCACATGCTCAAGGGCATGGTGCCGGCCGGAGCGGATGGCGAGGAGGAAGAGGAGTCCTCCGCCCCCGCGCTGCACGAGGACGAGGAGGAGGGCGCCGAGTTCGCGCTGGCACCCGTCCGGCGCTCCTTCGGCAGCTTCAACGGCTGCTTCCTGGCCTCCATCCAGGACGAGGAGGAGAAGTTCAACGTACACCGCCTCAACGCGGGCGCGGGCGATGCGCTGCCCACCGCCCAGCGGCTGATGGATCTGCTGAGCGACAAGCGCTTCGAGTTCCTCTTCGAGCGGGAGGACAGCAACGGGGTGCGCGTCACGCCGCAGGACATCATCATCGCCCTGAAGGACTGGGTGGATGAGGACGAGACCCAGTCGTCGTTCAACCCGGTGGATCCGGTCAACCCCTTCGCGGCGGGCTTCTCCGACGAGGGGGTACACTACGACCGGTTCGATCCGCGCTACGAGCCGAAGAACGCGCGCTTCGACAGCCTGGACGAGCTGTACCGGGTACACGGGGTGACGGATCGCTTCATGGCGGCCTTCAAGGATCGGCTCACGGTGTACCCGGACATCAACTCCAAGCCCAACGTCAACACGGATGACCCGCTGATGATGTACATGGCCGTCCTGTCGGTGGCGGATCCCGCGAGGCCGGATCCACGGCTGAAGGATCCTGTCTTCATGCAGGAGGTGATCAGCCGGATCCAGGCCGCGCGGGCCTTCAGCTTCTTCGGGATGGGCGTGGCGGACTTCGTATCGGTCGTCGAGGCGGCGGGCATCGCCGTCAACCCGAGCATCAAGGCGAACCCGGCCGGCAACCGCCTGCTGGGAGACAAGAGCAACACCTTCAGCATCAAGTCCGTGGGAGAGGCGGGATCGGTCCAGAAGACGATCACCGCGGTCATCCGGCTCGACGATGGGCTGGGACGACTCCTGTACTGGAGAGAGGAATAAGGAATGGCCCGGATTCTAGGTCTGGACCTCGGCAGCCACTCAGTGAAGGGAGTGGTGCTCGACTCGAACGCGAAGAACGCGGCCCTCAAGGCCTGGGCCGAGGTGCGCCGCGGAGAGGGAGAGCGCCAGGAGACGCTGCGCGCGGCGGTGCGGGAGCTGCTCGCACGCCCGGAGTTCCAGCACATGGACACGGTGGTGGTGTCGCTGCCCGGCCCGTCGCTGGCCACGCATCAGCTCACCCTGCCCTTCTCGGATCCGAAGCGGATCGAAGCCACCATCGCCTTCGAGGTGGAGAGCCAGCTACCGTTCGACCTGTCCGAGGCCGTCTTCGACTACCAGGTGGCCACGCAGCAGAAGGACAAGGGCAGCGAGCTGCTGGTGGGCGTGGTGCGGCGGGAGGAGATGGCGACGCTGCTGAGCGAGCTGAGTGAGCTGGGGGTGGATCCTCGGGTGGTGACGCACCCGGGCCTCGCCTACCACAACCTGCTGGTCCAGCAGCCCGGGCTGCTGGCCGGGTTGGAGGCGGAGACGGTGGCCGTGGTGGACATCGGCCATGAGCGCACCACGCTGGCCATCGGCCGGCCGGGAGAGGGCGTGGAGTTCGCCCGCACCTTCGCGAGCGGAGGGCAGAGCCTCAGCCGCGCGCTGGCCACCGAGTTCCAGACGCCGCAGCCGGAGGCACACCACTGGAAGGAGGAGCACGGGGCGATGGCCAGCGCGGCCCAGGGTCCGGACGCCGAGCGCGCGGCGGCGGCCTTCGTGCGCGGCCTGCAGCCGGTGCTGCGCGAGCTGCGCCCGTCCTTCAAGTCCTACACCGCGCGCTCCCGCCAGCGGGTGGGCGCCGTGGTGCTCTGCGGTGGCACCGCGCGCATGCCGGGCCTGGCCGAGCAGCTCGAGAGGGATCTCGGAGTGCCGGTGCGGGTCCTGACGCTCCCGCAGGAGGCCTCCGCGGTGGTGCCC
>QKJM01000139.1 GCA_003249315.1 Archangium sp. | reverse complement strand
GGTGCCAGTTGTGATAGTATGGGACACTCCACCCAGGTCCGCCGTGCCGTCTGGGGACGAAGTTGTGGGGATTCGGGCTCTTGGGACCAATGAACCATGCCTTCGGGTTGTTCGGAAGCGGCCGGGTGGCGACTCGGACTCCGCGTCGGTACTTCTTCACGAACTCGCGCAGCCGGATTCCGAACTTCTTCTGATCCTCTCCAGAGCGCTTGTTCTTCCCCTGCGCCGCCTCGTAGATGTCCCGCCAGGCCCTCTCCCGGTCGATGGAGTTGGCTTGAATCTCCTTGTTGTACATGCCCTTGCGCGCCGCGGTGAGGCTGATGGTGTAGCCGTTCCATTTGTAGTCACACGGGCTGTCCTTTCGAGGCTCATTCGGGTGACGGAGGATGCAGGCTCCCTTGTCGTGGAGCTCATTGCGAAGCATTCGGGTGACGTGTTCCTTGGACTGCGCCATCAGCTTCCTCCCTTGGCGACGTTGCTCAGCGCCAGACTGGCTTGTACCCCTCATGGGAGGACATGGCGATGAGGATGTGCCTCGTCCCCGCGTAACAGACGTCCTTGGTGACGACGGACAGCTTGTTGCCGCCTGCCGTATTCCCCATGGGGTTCTCCTCCGTGCTCCGTGTCGTCGGCTCGCGAGCCTACTTGTCATCTCGTCCTGGCGACAAGGCTTCGTCGGCTTGTGGGAATGTGTTGTGGCCGAGGAAGAGCTTGAGGCAGTAGCCTCTCGCGACATGAGGGAAGATGACATCGTCGTCACGGGGCTGGGAGCGGCCAGCAGCCTGCATGGGGTGGTGACGGCCTGTGCCGCCGCGCGGGCGGGGCTGGCCCGTCCCCGGGCAATTGACGGGTTCTCAGTGGTCGACGAGGACACGGCGGAGCCCGCGGAGACGAGTGGCTTCCCTCATCCCTTCTGCACCGAGGGTTTTCAGGGGGCCGCGCGGAGGGCTCGGCTCGGTATCGCGGCCCTGGAGGACCTCCTCGAATACTCGGGGCTTCCCCGCGGTGAGCTGGCGAACTCGGCGCTCTTCCTGAGCCTTGGGAGCAGCTACCTCCAGGAGGTGCCCCTCTCCGGCCCGAGGGATACTCGTGAGGCTTGGGTGGCACCCTCGGAGACTCCGGCCTGGGACGCGGTGCTCAAGCTGCTGCTGCGAGGGAGTGGGTTGGGTTTCCCTGCCCGGCATCGAGTGGTGCGGGGGGATGAGCACCCGGGCAGCCTCCTGGCGGTGGGCGAGGCCGTGGCCCTGCTTCGGGCCCGCGCGGTGGAGCGGTGCCTCATCGGGGGAATCGACTCCTTCCTGGAGCGGGGGCGGCTGGAGACCCTATCGGGGCTTGGACTGCTCAAGACACCGAACGCGTCCGTCGGGTTCATGCCGGGCGAGGCGGCCGCCTTCTTCCTGCTCGAGCGGTACGGAACCGCGCGGCGGCGAGGGGCTCGGGTGGAAGCCGTCCTCGGGCCAGTCTCCGAGGCGCACGAGACGCTGCATCGCTTCGCGGATCGCCCCTCGGTGGGGATGGGGCTCGCGGAAGCGATGCAACGAGCCCTCGGCGCCCTGGAGCCAGAGACGCCGGGCCTGCTCATCCACAACCTCAATGGAGACCCGTGGCGGGCGATGGAGTGGGGGAGCGCGCTCGTCCGCTTGTCGGCGAAGGCGCCGGTGCGGGAGCTGCCGCTCTGGGTTCCCGCGGAGTCCTTCGGGGAGACGGGAGCGGCGACGGGGGCGCTCTCCGTATGCATGGGAGTCCGGGCCTTTGCGCGCGGCTACGCGGGGACGAGGCACATCCTCGTCGCGATGTCCTCCTATGAGGGGCGCAAGGCCTGTCTGGTGTTGAGCGATGTAATCAAGGGAGGGAGCTGATGGCGCAGTCCAAGGAATACGTCACCCGGATGCTTCGCATGAGTTCCACGACAAGGGAGCCTGCATCCTCCATCACCCGGATGAGCCTCGAAAGGGCAGCCTCCCTACCTGATGAGCTCCTCCAAGGTGCGCGCCTTGTTCGAAAGAGTCGAGGTGAAGGACGTGGAGTACCTGCTCTTCCTCCTGCTGGACAAGAAGGGGAAGGTGGTCAGCCGGGATTGCGGCTTCACCACCCTGGACCTCGACACTGACATCATCTTCTGACGTCTCATCTCATGGACAAGAACGACCTCGACCTCCTCCTCGAGAACCTGGACTTCGAACTGGAAGAGCACCTCGGTCGCATCCTGCTCGGGCTGGAGGAGCGGCGGGTGGATGGACAGGCGGTGCTGGACCTATGCCTCCATCACCGGAGGACGGCCATCGCCCTGTTGCTCTCGGCCCTGGACGTCGAGGGCTTCCGTCAGAACCTCTACCAGAGTGGCAGGGCCTACGCCTTCCTGCTGCGGATGGCCCGGCAGGGCTTCGAGGTGGAGCCCTACTACCTCTGCAGGAGCCGCGCGGAGCCCCTGTGGGATGCCCTCGCGGCGGATGATCTGGAGACGGCCCGGGAGCTGGCCTCGCTCGCTCCCACGCAGTGGCGCAAGGAGCTTGAGGACGAGTCCGACCATCGCTACTTCGACTTCATCCTCACGCTGCTTCAGAACCCCCAGGACACGACGCCGCTGGACGATCGGCTCGGAGCCTTCGAGCGCGCACTGGCGGGCAGCGACTCCGCCCGCTTCGAACTCTGTACCGCTCTCTTTCAGCGGGACGAGCGGCGATTCGCCAGCGCCCTGCTGGTCGTTCTGGACGAGCACCACCAGCATTATTCAGAGCTGGCCCACACCGACTCCGTCGCTCCAGAGGACGCGCAGACCCAGACCTTCGTCTCCATCGAGGGCGTGGCCCTGGTGAAGCTCGCCCGGTCGCTGGAACTCCACCCCAGACGCCAGCTTCGTTTCGTCCCCGACGTGGTGCTCGCCCCTTCCGCCGTGCCCCTGGAGCGGAGCGATCCCTGGTTGGAGCTCGCGACCTCCTGAGCACCCCCGAAACACGACCGGCGCGGCCGCCAGGAGAGGCGACCGCGCCGGAGTGAGGATTCAGCGCTGCTCGGGGTTACTGCGCGGAGCTCACCTTGAGGGTGACGCCGGAGTAGGCCGAGTAGCCGCGAATCATCACGTAGTACGTGCCCTGCTGCGCCGGGTCGAAGGTGCAGGTCTCGGCGTTGCCGGCGACGTAGGGCCGGCAGTCGTAGCTGGTGGTGGTGGGCGCGCTGCCGAACTTCACGTAGATGTCGGCGTCACCCGAGCCGCCGGACATCTCGAACTTCATCGCGGTCGCGCCGCTCGGCGTGGCGTAGCTGAAGCTCGTATCGCTGCTCTTGGCGCCGGAGAGGTTGCTCTCGGTGGAGAGCGTCGACCAGGTGGGAGCGGGGCCCACGCCGACGGCGGTCCAGGCCTCGTTGACCGAGGCGATCTCGCTGGCGCCGTACAGGTCGGCGGCGGCCTGCGCGGTGGCGCTGCGTGCGTCCGCGAAGGTGCTGCTCGGCGTCAGGTAGACGGTGTTCGCTCGGTAGAAGATGGCCGCGCCCTTCAGGATGCTGGCGTAGCTGTTGCTCGCGTCGAGCGCGGGCACCACGTTGCTCGTCTTGCCGCGCGGGTGGGTGCCGCCGGAGACCATCAGGTTGAAGGCCAGGTTGGCGATACCCGAGTTCCAGTGCACGCCGCCGTTGTCCGAGGTGCCGGTGTAGCGCGTCGGGTAGTAGTCGTAGTCACCCGCGGCGGCCGGATCGTTCATGTAGCGCAGCGCGTCGCCCGGGGTGGCCGGGGTCCAGCACTCCTCGCCGATCTTCCAGGTGTTCGCGCTCACCGCGCCGTCGCGGTAGGCCTCGATGGAGGCGCCGAAGATGTCGGACATGGCCTCGTTGAGGGCGCCCGACTCGTTCGAGTAGATGAGGTCCGAGGACAGGTCGGTGACGGCGTGGGTGAGCTCGTGGGCCACCACGTCCAGCACCGTCAGCGCGGAGGACTGGGTGCCGTCGCCGTCGCCGTAGACCATCTGCGTCCCGTTCCAGAACGCGTTCACGTAGTTGCGGCTGTAGTGGACGGACGAGGTGAGGGTGGCGCCGGCGCCGTCGTAGCTGTCGCGCCCGAACATGTTGAAGTAGAAGTCGTACGTGTAGCCCGCGTTGTCGTGGGCCATGTCCAGGATGTCATCGCCCGAGGCGCCCTGCCCCTCGGAGCGCACCAGCGTCCCGGGGAGCGACGTGCGGTTCTTCGCGGTGTAGGTGTTGCGGTTGCGCTGGGTCTTGAGGTTGTCGTACTCCATGACCAGCTCGCCGGTCTGCGCGTCGATGAAGAGGACCGGCATCGACGGCTCGTCCTTGTCCGTGATGCTCTCGAGCTGCACCCGCCACGTCAGCCGGGCGCCGTTGGGCTCGGGGAGGATCTGCAGGTCCGACTTCGGGTTGCCGGCCAGCGAGCGGTAGCCGCCCGCGTGGTCGACGGCGATGCGCAGGGCCTCGTCCGACCGGAGCCGGGGGGTGGTGTCGACCTTGAGGTCACGGGCCAGACGGTCCGTCACCGAGGCGATGGCGCCCTTCTCATCGAGGTGGAGGATGGCCGCGGTGCCGAAGACGGGGATGCCGTCGATGCTCTGCGACACGCGCTCATGCGCCAGGCCGCGCGTGTCGAGGTTCACGCGCTTGAATGCCACCTCTCCCGCGCCGCGGAAGAACTCCGGCCGCTGCGCCTTGAGCTGCTGCAGGCCCTTCCCGTCCTGACGCACCGACAGCTCGTCACGGGTGGAGAGGGGGCTTTCCAGGGCGTCCACGTCCGTGGCTTCCACGGCGCAGGCGCTTCCAAGGAGCATGAGGGGGAGGATGGAGACGAGACGACGAATGCGCATGGCGGTTGGCCTCCGGCTCGGCAAAGGGCCGAGCGATTTCCTTACTTTCCGATAAGATGGCGGGTTTCGTCAAGGTGTATTTTTCCAAATCCGCGAGAATTTTCTGGGTGGCCGGGGTTGACATGTGCGGCGAGTCGAACGTGCACTCCTGGCAGAGGCCAGTAGACTGGGTTCCCATGATTTCCCGCGAGGAGGTGCGCACCCAGGGTGGGCCCTCGAAATACGCCTCGGTGGTGCGGTTGCCGCATAGCTGGTTCGTCCTCTGCACCTCGCGCGAGCTGGGTCGAAAGCCGCTCGCGCGCAAGCTGCAGGGGGCGCCGCTGGTGCTGTTCCGGGACGAGGAGGGCAGGCCGCGGGCGTTGTTGGATCGCTGCCCGCACCGGAACGTACCGCTGTCGATGGGGCGGGTGGTGGAGGGGACGCTGCAGTGCGCCTACCACGGCTGGCGCTTCGACGGAGCGGGCCAGTGCCGGCTGATTCCGGGCCTCCTGGGTGAGTCCGAGGCGAAGTCCCGCTGCGCCACCTGGTACGCCACGCGCGAGCAGGAGGGCTTCGTCTGGGTGTACTCCACGCCGGGCGCCGAGCCCAGGAGCGAGCCCTACCGCTTCCCGCTGTTGGACACGCACGGCTACAGCACGGTGCGGCGCATGCTAAGCGCGAAGGGCACGCTGCACGCGACGCTGGAGAACACGCTGGACGTGCCGCACACGGCCTACCTGCACGGGGGCTGGTTCCGCACCGAGGAGAAGCGCAACGAGATTGAGGTGGTGGTGCGGCGTGGGGCGGACCGGGTGGAGGCCGAGTTCATCGGCGAGCCGCGCCCGAAGGGGCTCGTGGGGAAGCTGCTGGCGCCGGGGGGAGGGGTGGTGCAGCACTTCGACCGCTTCCTGCTGCCGTCGATCGCCCAGGTGGAGTACCGGATAGGAGATGGCAGCCACCTGGTGGTGACCTCGGCGATGACGCCGGTGGACGACTGGGAGACGGAGGTATACGCGGTCGTCACGTTCCGGATGCCGCTGCCGCACTGGCTGGTGAAGCCGTTCATCACCCCGGTGGCGCTGCACATCTTCCAGCAGGACGCGAGGATGCTGGAGCGGCAGACGCGGACGCTCCAGCACTTCGGCACGGAGACGTACGCCTCCACGGAGATCGACGTGCTGGGTCCGTCGATTCTGAGGCTGTTGCGCCAGGCCGAGCGCGAGAAGACGCCGGAGCAGGCGGAGGTGCAGGAGACGCGGCTCAAGATGAGGACGTGAGCCCCATGTGCCGTCCCATTTCCTCGGGACGTACTACCGAAGAGGTGGGGCGAGCTTCGGTGAACGTTGTGAGTGAAGCATAGCCGTGCTCGCGGACCCGCTCATAAAGGCGCGAGCTGATGTTGCCCTGCCAGGCACGTCCGTCGCTCATCGCCCTTTACTGGGTTCGCAGTTCAGACCTCCTCGTCGGGCAGGAGCGTGAGTAGCAACTCGTCGTCGGGCCCGAGTGGCCGCCAACCGGGTGTGGGCGGCGCAGCGAGGAGCGCTGTCCGAACTCGTCTGGCACGTTCCTTATGGGTTTCTGGGGTCAAGGCAATCCACGCGCCGAATGCATGGGCGACTTCGAAGCGGTTTGCGTTGTCCAGCACGGCCGGCCAGCCGTTGGGGAGATGCGCGCACAGTTCGCGCACGAGTTGTCCTCGCACAAAGCGTGTGACCTGATTCTTCCGCTCCGCTTCGGCCAGCATTCCACTGAACACCTGCACTCCTGCGATGTCGTCCGGACCCAACTCCTCGGCCAGAGCGACCAGCGAAGCGGTGGGGCGCGCCTCGGCGAAGGCGGTGAGCGAGTCGTAGCCGCGGTCACGAGCCCGCTCGTACAGGCGCGCTTTCCAGTTACCCTCCCAGGAGCGTCCGCCGGTCATCGCTCATCTCCCACGACAGCGGACGAAGTTCATCGGAATGTCGTAGAACCCCATACGCTCCGCGACGATCTTCAGGATCTCACTTCGTGTCAACATCCGGCCAGCCGTTGTCTCGGCCTCGAGAAGTGTCTCCATGATCATCCGGTTCCATTCTCCGGGCCACTTGCGCCCCAGCCTCCAGTCTCCACCACCGTGGATTGCCTGATGGTGGGACAGCTCCAACTGGACGCAGAACTGGTTGATGCTCATCTTTCCGGTGAAGCCGCGCTTCTCGAACCACCCGCGGAACTCTTGCGGCATGAGGTGGTGAGCTGGGGGCTCGGCCATGCCAGCCCCCGTCTTGCCCGTCACCCGCATGGCGCGCACCTCGGGCCCGTCGCCCAATGCTTCCCGCACGCCCCGAGGCAGTTCCTCGTGCCTCTGCGCCCTCAGCACCTGGCCGGAGCGAATGCGGACAGCGGCGCTGACGGCGGACATGGAGAGGACGCCCGCCTGCACCAGCCTCCGCATCATCTCCACCCACTCGGCGGAAACCACCACCTGCGTCCCCATCATCACCCCGTTGGAGCCCATGGCCAGGCCCGTGCCAAGGGTGAGAGGGGCCGTCGGCAGCAGCCGGGGCAGCGCCGCCTTCATCGCAGAGGCCATGACGAGCGTCTCGAGGAGCTCCTTCAACATCACGCCCCGCTGGAAGCTCCGCGCCGCCTCGAGCGCGGCCTCCCGGCTGGCGTGGAACTCGTGGGTGAGGTGGCCCATGAGCGCGGGCAGGTCCGCCGCCGCCGCCTCCACCTGCCGGGGCTCCTGGGAGGAGAGCGCCTTCATGACGGGCTTCAGGTTGTCGCGCAGGCTGTGCATCCTCCGTATCAGCCTCTCCATGTTGTTGGGGTAGGGGAACTTGCGGACCACGAGGTCGCAGAGGGTGAGGTGGTCGACCCAGGCGGCGAGCAGGAGCGAGCCCAGCATGGTGGCCTCCAGCCGGGGGCCGGTGAGGCGCAGGAGGGCCAGTTGCATGTCCGGGTCCTCCACCTCCGAGGCCGCGTTGGCCAGCAGGGTGACAGCCTCCAACTCGGCATCAATCCACCGCTGCTGCTCCAGGCCGTAGTCGACGAGGGGGAGGAAGGCGTCGGCCAGTGGGCCGGCGACCCCCTGCGTGCTGGTCTTGAGTCTGGAGAACTCCGCGGCGAAGCGTCGCGTGGAGCCCAACACCTCGACGACGGACACGAAGACGGCCTGGCGGGTGTCGCGCAGCTCGCTTCCAGCAGCGTCCGCCGCGCTGCCCGGGCCCGCGTCCGTCACGTCCACACGGGCTCTCCGGCGGCGGTGCGGCCTCTCTGGCATGTCGGGATGTAAGGCCAGGACGCGCGGAGCCTCGCCGCTTTCGCCCTGTGCCAGGGCGAGCGCGGAGCCATCACGCGCCGGGTGCGGCCCCCGGCCGGGTAGTGGCCTCAGTGAGGCGCAGCTGGTGGACAGCAGGGCCGTGGTGAGCAGGAGGCTCGTCCACCGGACACAGTACGAGTCAGCGCGCATTGTCCACCCCCAGGCCCACGGAGGCGAAAGCCCCTGGGCGCAGCGAGCCGTCCCCCTCCGGGAGTAGCTGGGTGCCCCTCGTGCCCAGCGCGTACAGGTGGCCTCCGAGGAAGCGCCAGCCCACGCCAATGCGAGGGCCCTGCGCCCGCGTCGCGACCTCCAGGCGCGTCAGGTAGTGCCACCGTGCCGCCGAGGGCGCTGCGGGCGGTGGCTCCATCGTCCCAGCGGGTGAGGTAGCGGACCGCTCCGCCTGGGAGAGCAGCAACAGCACCAGCAGCGTGGGACTCATCAGCGCCTCCGAGAGAGGAGTCCACGCTACCAAGCCGTTCCGAGGTGTCGGCACTCCGGGCGGCTTCTGCACGGCGCCAGGCACACACCAGTTGTCCAGGTGCTTGGAGGTGCGTGCCGGCTGGCGGTGTCCATGCTCGTGGCCAGGCTCTTCGTGCTGGGTCCGTCGATTCTGAGGCTGCTGCGCCAGGCCGAGCGCGAGAAGACGCCGGAGCAGGCGGAGGTGCAGGAGACGCGGCTCAAGATGAGGACGTGAGCCCCATGTGCCGTCCCATCTCCTCGGGACGTACCCAGAGGTAGAGCATCGCCCCCAGGGGAAACCGGGTGCCGTAGACGGAGCGCAGCTCATTCCCCACCAGGCCCATCGAGCCGCGGATGCCGATTCCTGGCACCACGCCCGCGAAGGGGCCGAACTGACGAACGTACCCGAGCGAGAGGCTGCCCACGGGCAGCCCCAGGTTCTCGTCGAGTGCGAGGAGGTCGAAGTCGTGCGCCGTCTTCTGCACGAACTCCGCCCGCCCGAAGAACACGTTCTGCCCGCGCCACAGGCTGCTCTCGAGGAGGAAGGCGTTGGACACGGGGGCTTCCTCGGAGCGGTTCTGGCCCCAGACGAAGGTGGTCCCCCAACTGCCGTGTGGGCCCAGGCGGCGGTTGTGCATGAGGGTGGCTGTCAGCCGGACCAGGCTCTCGCCCGGCTCGCGCCGCTCGGGGGCCTGGAGGAAGCCGCCGGCGAACTGCAGTGTCCACGACTCGCTGGGGATGGCCGTCAGCCGGGCCGAGAAGGAGTCCGGCCGTCGTAGCTCCAGGCCCAGCCGCTCCTCGTCGGGCTCCACGCCGTTGAAGGCGGAGAGCTCGAGCTTGAGCCACCGGTTGTAGAGGCCGGCGGTGAGGACGCCGAAGGAGATGTGGCTGGAGTCCTGCCAGTGGTGCCCGATGGGCGCGAGGGGGTCCGCGAAGGCCGAGAAGCGATGCGGGTAGGCCACCGGCCCGAGCGCGGGCTCCCCTGAGGGGGCTACGTACAGCTCGAAGGCCAGGTCCTCCCCGAGGGCCCGGTTGTAGAGCAGCGCCAGCTCCATGAAGAGGTCATGCGGATGTTGCCGATCCACCAGGGGTCGTCCGAAAGCCGTCTCGCCTGTCTGCAGCAGCAGGGGGTAGCCCCGGCGCCCCTGCAGGAAGGGCTCCGGGCTGAGCATGGCGCGCGCTGTGAGCTGGCCGCCCAGCAGGGGCCCTCGGGCCATTCCCATGAGCCAGCCGATGCCCACCAGCCCCGTCTCGCCCTGCTCGGTGCCCTGCGCGTCCAGGCCGGCGAAGCCGTTGTAGTGCAGCATCACCCCCCAGTCGCCCAGCAGGAACATGTGGCCGAACATGGGCGTGGAGGGCGGTTGCCACCCGGTGCCGGAGCCGTACCGGCGCAGCGAGAGGCCCAGTGGACCCGTCATGAGCTCCTGCATGCGGGTGTGCTCGTCCTCCGCGGGGCCTTCCGCGTGCCGGGTCGGTGCGTCGGCGTGCCCGCCATGCGGCTCCTGAGCCCGCGTGTCCGTGGCACTCCAGAGCAGCAACAGCACGGCGGCATTCATGAGGTAGCGCATGGGGTCCTAAGAGCTAGGGCGCGTGGGCTACGTTGGGGAGGGTCGTTCTCTTGGGGGCGTCTTCCTCCTGTCGGGTGTTGCACGCTCAAGGGCAAGACGGTGAGCCCGAAGGGAGGGCTTCGCACGGTGTTGGTTCATGGGCCTCGCCAGAACGCCGCACCGCATCCGACTCCGCATGAGGCACGGTTTGTCGCGTCGTCCGCAGCAGGCGCGCGGAGTGCTCGGCGAGGGCCATCCACGGCTGGGGGAAGGCGCCCACCCAGACGCTGCCCGCGGCCAGCACGCCGAGTGAGAGGCGGAGCAGGCGCGGCTCGGACTCGAGGCGGGAGGTGCTGCCGCGGCGCAGGTACAGCCGCTCGAAGACGCGCGCGAAGTAGGCGAGGGAGAGCGTCACGTTGAGGGCCATCACCGCCGCCAGCCACGTCCACCCCACGCCCAGGGCCGCGCTGAAGAGGAGCACCTTGCCGAAGAAGCCGCCCAGGGGAGGAAAGCCCGCGAGGCTCAGGAGGCTGAGGGCGAGCACCAGGGAGGGTACCGGCAGCCGCCTCCCCAATCCCGCCATCCTGTCCATGTCGTCGCTGCCGATGCGCCGCTCCACCGCGTCCACGGCGAGGAAGGCGCCCAGCTCCATGAAGAGGTAGGCGGCGAGGTAGACGAGCACCGCGGGCACGCCGAGCGGGTGCCAGGCCGCCGCGGCCACGCCCACCAGCAGGTAGCCGGCCTGGCCGATGGACGAGTACGCCAGCAGCCGCTTCACACTCTTCTGCAGGAGGGCGAAGAGGTTGCCCACCGTCATCGTCACCGCGGCGAGCACGGCGAGCCACTCGGGCCACACGCCGAGCTCTTCGGGCAGCCCCACCTGAAAGGTGCGCAGCAGCACCGCCAGGCCCGCTGCCTTCGGTCCCACCGCGAGGAAGCCCGCAACCGGGGTGGGTGCCCCCTGGTAGGTGTCCGGCGCCCAGCCATGGAAGGGCACCAGTGTCACCTTGAAGCCATACCCGAAGAGGACGAGCCCCAGCGCCACCAGCACCACCAGCCGCGAGCTCGCCGGCAGTCGCGCCGCCACCTCCGGCAGCATCAGCGAGCCCGTCAATCCGTACAGCAGGCTCATTCCGTAGATGAGCGCCGCGCCCGAGGCCGCGGTGAAGAGGAAGAGCTTGAGTGCCCCCTCCGCCGCGAGCTGCGAGCTCTTGGCCACCGCCGTCAGCGTGTACGAGCTCACGGAGACGAGCTGGATGAAGAGGACGATGAGGGCCAGGTTCTGGCTGGCGGCCAGGCCCACCATGCCCAGGCAGGTGAGGATGAGCAGCGCGGGCACCTCGCCCTCCTGGGAGCGGCCCTTGAAGCGGCCCACGGTGGCCAGCAGGGTGAGGGCGGTGGCCACCACCGCGAACAGTTTGAAGTACACGGCGAAGGGGTCCACCGCGTAGGTGCCCTGGAAGACGGGAGTCGTTCCCCAGTCGAGCATCACCCAACTGGCCACCCCGGCGGCGCCCAGCCCCGCCAGCGCGAGGCCCGTGGCCCATGCCTTGTGGCGCTCGGAGAGGAAGGCCCCGAGCGGCAGCAGCACCAGCACCAGGCTTCCGAGGATGAGCTCGGGGATGATGGCCCACAGCTCCATGGTGTGCCTCCCTCCTCAACGTCGCGTGAGCACCGCCGCCCGCACCTGCTCCGTAGCGCCTTCGATCAGCTTCGCCAGGGGGCCGGGGAAGATGCCCAGCACCACGAGCAGGACGAGCAGCGCCGCCGCTGTCACCCCCTCGCGCGCCGAGAGGTCCTTCAGCCCCTTCAACCCGTCGGACCTGCCCATCAGCACCCGCTGCAGTGTCCACACGAACATGGCGGTGGTGAGCAGCACCGCGAGCAGCATCCCCGCCGCGGCCCACCACCAGACGGCCAGCGCGCCGAGGACGATCTGCACCTCGGCGGCGAAGTGGGCGAGGCCCGGCAGGCCCAGCGAGGCGAACATCACCACCGCGAGCACGGTGCCCAGCACCGGCACCGCGCCCCATAGGCCGGACAGCTTGGAAATCTCCCGGGTACCGGCGCGCCGGGCAATCATCCCCACGAGGAAGAAGAGGGCTCCGGTGGTGAGCCCGTGGGCGACGAGCTGGTACATCGCGCCGGTGAGGGCGGCCTGGCGGGCCTCGGAGCCCGCTCCCAGCATCGCGGCCACTGCCACCGCCAGCAGCACGTAGGCCATGTGGTTGACGCTGGAGTAGGCCACCAGCCGCTTGAGGTCTTCCTGCGCCATGGCCACCGCCGCCCCGTAGAGGCCACTCACCACCGCGAGGATGGCCAGCACCAGCGCCCACTCGGCCAGCATGTCTCCCACGGTGGGAAGCGCCAGGCGCACCAGCCCATAGCCCCCCATCTTCAGCAGCACCCCGGCCAGCAGCACGCTGCCCTCGGTGGGCGCATCCGTGTGCGCGTCCGGCAGCCACGTGTGCAGCGGCACCACCGGCAGCTTGATTCCAAAGGCGATGAGGAAGCAGAGCAGGATGAGGGCCGCCGCGGTGCTCGTGCCGGCGTAGGGCTGCGCGCGGACGAGGGTGGGGATGTCGAACGTGTGCGGCTCCACACCGAGGTACAGCCCGAGGATGGCCAGCAGCAGGGCCAGCCCACCCAGCCGAGTGAAGAGGAAGAACTTGAGCGCCGCCTTCACCCGATCCGCATGTCCCCACACGCCGATGATGAAGTACATCGGAACCAGGCTGGCCTCCCAGAAGAGGTAGAAGAGCAGCAGGTCCTGCGTGGAGAAGAGACCGATGAGCGCCGTCTCCATCACCAGGAACATGGCGTGGAAGGTAGGAGGGCGCTCCTCCTCGACGCCGGAGTACAGCAGGGAGAGGAAGGTGAGCAGCGCGGTGAGCAGGATGAGTGGCACGGAGAGTCCGTCCACCGCCACGTGGTAGCTGGCGCCCAGGGTGGGCACCCAGGCCACGCGCTCCTCGAGCTGCAACACGCCCCCCCGGCTCCAGTCGATGAGGAGGGCCATCACCCCGGCGAGGGCCAGCTCCACACCGCTCGTCACGGTGGCCACGGTGCGCCCCACCCGCTTCGGCAGGAGGTACATGACCAGCACTCCGACGAGCGGGAAGAAGATGAGCAGGCTGAGCATCGTCGTCCCCTCCCTCAGGTGAGCAGCGCCACCAGCACCGCCAGTCCCACCACCGCTGCCGTGCCCGCGAAGGCGATGAGCAGGTAGTTGTCCACGCGCCCCGTCTGCACCGGCAGCAGCGTTCCGCTGATGCGTACCAGGCCACCGCCCAGCGCACGGGCCGCCCGGTCCAGGGCACGCACATCGAAGCGGGCACTCGCCCGTACCACCCGCACCATGGTTCGGGCACTTCGCTCGGGCAGGGCCTCCGGGCCGCGCACCTCGAAGCGTCCCACTCCGCGCACGGCCCGGAGCACACCGCGGGCGAAGGACTCCATGGGATGGACGAAGGCCGCCCGGTCGAAGTGCTCGACCGCCTTCACCAGCCGCACGCAGCCCTGCGCCACGGCGCGGTAGAGTGGCTTCAGTCCCAGCTCCGCCTCCAGCGGGCGCACCGCCGGGCGGAGCCAGGGCCAGCCGTGCGCCGCCGGCCAGCGGAGCGTGGCCCACACGCCCGCGAGCACACCGAGCGCGGCTACCCCGAGGCTCAGTCCCAGCGCGAGTCTCGAGTGTGGCGTGTGTCCCTCGAGCAGCGTGCCCAGGGGACTACCCAGCCAGCGCGCATCCACCAGCAGCACCACGGGCACCAGCGCGGCCCCCACCAGCACCGAGGCGAGGATGCCCCGGTTCACCTCGTGGGGCTCGGGAGCCCGCTCCTCGCCGAGAGGCCGGGCCCGGAGCTGCGTGGCCAGGCGCGCGCTATAGAGCGCTGTGAGGAGGCTCGCGAGAAGGGCCAGCGAGAAGAGCACCTGGCCATGCTGCAGCGCGGTCGCGAG
>QKJM01000609.1 GCA_003249315.1 Archangium sp. | reverse complement strand
AACCGCCCTCTCTTCCTCGAGGCTCCACGCCGCTCCGCCAGGTGCCTTACAAAGTCCTCCGCCCCCACCTCCACCCCCGGCCACGCCTGGCGGCCCCTCGCATGTGATCCCTCGAGCACACGCTCCAGCTCGGCGCGCTCCTCCGCCTCCAGGGCCTGCCCCGGCGCATTCGTCAGGAGGATGTCAGCAAGCTTGCAAGAATCTGCCATGGCTCTCATCCTACCACTCAAGTCACTGCGAAGGGGCAATCCATCGAGCGGAATTATTGCGTGCAAGTGCATGCCTCACCGCCAGACTGATACCTTCACCGCCCCTCCTGGAAGGAGCCATGACGCGAGACGACGAGACGCCTCCATCGCCCTGTCTGAGCGATGAACTCCTCACCCAACTGCTCGATGGGCGGCTCGGCTCCGAGGAACTCTCTCAACTCCATGGCCATGCCGCCGGGTGTCCCTCCTGCCTCATGCTGCTCGGCGCCGTCGGCCGCGCCGACTCCAGTCCCGGCGACAGCGACTCGTCCGCGCCTCCCCGCTCGAGCACCCTGACGCCTCGGAGCGCTGCCTCCTCTTCCTCCGCTCCAGAGGCCTCGTGGCTCCCTCCCGACGCCTTCGACGAGTTCCGCCTCGTGCGCGAGCTCGGCCGCGGCGCCATGGGTGTCGTCTACCTCGCCGAGGACTCGTGGCTCGAGCGACAGGTCGCCGTGAAGTTCATCGCCGCCCCCCAGCCCGACGTCCGCGCCCGCTCCCCCTTCCTCAACGAGGCCCGTGCCATCGCCCGCCTCCAGCACCCCAACGTCGTCACCCTCTTCCGCGTCGGTGAAGTCGACAGCCACCCCTACCTCGTCTCCGAGTTCCTCCAGGGACAGAACCTCTCCGACCTCTCGCGTCCGCTCCCCTGGCGGCGCGCTCTCCGACTCGGACTCGGGCTGGCGCGCGGGCTCGCCGCCGCCCACCGACAAGGCGTCCTCCACCGCGACATCAAACCCTCCAACGTCTTCCTCACCTCCGCCGGGGAGGTGAAGCTGCTCGACTTCGGCCTCGCAGAGCTCGCCGAGCCAGGCGCCGCCTCGGGCCCCCAGGCCTCACGCTCCCTCGCGGGCACGCCCCGCTACATGGCCCCCGAGCTCTTCCGCGGCGAGTCCTCTTCCCCTCGCAGCGACTTGTATTCTCTCGGGCTCGTCCTCTACGAGCTATGCATCGGCAAGCTGCCTCCCCGTTCCTTCGGCCGTGCCTCCTCGCCCGGGTCCGAGCCCCTTCCATCCCTCGTCGAGCTCGTGCCGGGGGTGGACCCCGAGTTCGCCTCCCTCATCGAACGCTGCCTGCGCGTCGACCCGGGTGAGCGCTTCGCCTCGGCCGAGACACTCCGCGAGGCCCTCGAGCGTCTCGCTCAACCCCTGGCCTCCACGACGCTCGCCGCCGGCAACCCCTACCGCGGCCTCGAGGCCTTCGAGGCCGAGCACCGCGCCCTCTTCTTCGGCCGGGACGCCGACATCCGCGCCATCCTCGAGCGCCTGCGCCGCCAGCCCCTCGTGCTCGTCGCCGGGGACTCGGGCGTGGGCAAGTCCTCGCTGTGCCGCGCCGGCATCCTGCCCCGTGCCGTCCAGGGCGCGCTCGATGAGTCCCGTGACTATGTCACGCTCACCTTGTGGCCCGGACGCCACCCGCTCGCCGCGCTCGCCGCCGCGCTCGCCCCCCTCCTCGGGCACACCGAGTCCGAGCTCGGCGCGCTGCTCGCCGAGTCCCCCTCGGGCCTGGGCGCCCTCCTGCGCGCGGCCCACGCCGAGGGCCGGGGCCTGCTCCTCTTCGTCGACCAGCTCGAGGAGCTGCTCACCCTCAGCGAGCCCTCCGAGGCCGCGCGCTTCTCCGCCCTCCTGGGCGAGCTGGCCCTGCCGGCGCCCGGCGTGCGCGTGCTCCTCACCGTGCGAGGGGACTTCCTCACCCGGTTGAGCGCCCTGCCCGGGCTGGGAGGCGAGGTGGAGCGGGCCCTCTTCCTGCTCCGGCCTCTTGCCCCCGAGGGAGTGCGCGAGGCGATTATCGGCCCCGCCCGGGCCCGGGGCGTCGTCTTCGAGTCAGAGGCGCTCGTCCACACCCTCGCGGAGTCCATGGCCCAGGGCGCCGGCGGCCTGCCCCTGCTCCAGTTCACCCTCGCCGAGCTGTGGGAGCGGAGAGACGCGGCCGAGGGCCGCATCACCCGCGCGGCGCTCGAGGACATGGGGGGCGTGGCGGGGGCGCTGTCCCGGCATGCGGACAGCGTGCTGACGCGGTTGGGTCCCTCCGAGCGCCATGCCGCCGCCCGCATGCTGTTGAGGCTCGTCACCACCGAGGGCACGCGCGGCGAGCTGAGCGAGGAGGAGCTCACCGAGGCCTCAGTGGAGGCCCGTGCGGCCTTGCGCGCGCTCGTGGAAGGGCGCCTGCTGCATGCCCGCATCGCCGGGGACGGCGCCAGCTACGAGATTGCCCACGAGGCGCTGATCGCGAGCTGGGACACGCTGCGCCGCCTGCTCGAGGAGAGCGTCGGCCACCGGGCCCTCCAGCAGCGATTGGAGACGGCCAGCGCCGAGTGGGAGCGCGTGGGCCGAGCCGAGGACGTGCTGTGGCGGAAGCGCCAGCTCGAGGAGACGCGCGTGCTGGAGGAGGAGGTGCTCGGGCCTCGGCAACGGGCCTTCCTCCAGGCCTCGTGGAGCGCCGAGCGCCGCCGCCGTCGACTCGGCTGGGGCGCGACGTTGTTGCTGGGGCTCATGGTTGCTGCCGCCTATGGGGGGCCGAGGTTGCTGGCGTACCGGGAGACACGGCGCTTCGTCCGCGAGCGGCTGCAGGTGGCCCAGGAGGCCCGTTCCAGGGGAGAGGCCCTGGGAGAGGTGGCCCGCACCCGGCGCGAGGAGGCGATGGCTCTGTTCGATGGCCACGTTCCCGCGAGCTTCGAGCCGCCTCCGCCGCTGGAAGAGCGCCGCACAGTGGCCGAGCGCGTGTGGACCATGGCGCTCGAGGCACTCGAGCAGGGCGATGCGGCCCAAGAGGAGGCCGAGCGGGCGTTGACGGATGCGCTGGAACGCGCGCCGGGAGACAAAGAGGCGCGTGGGAGGCTCGCGGAGCTCCTCTACGAGAGGATTCTGCTCGCCGAGCGCTTCCACCGGAAGCAGGAGCGGGCCTTGCTGGTGCGGCGCTTCGAGCGTCTGGCGGCAGGGGACGTGGCGCTGCGGGAGAAGCTGGGGGCGACGGCGGAGCTGGAGCTCGTCACGGAGCCGCCGGGCGCGCGGGTGGAGCTCTGGCGCTACGTGGAGGAGCACGGCGTGCGGCGAAGAGAGGCCGTGCCGGACATGGCGGCGTTGGGGCCGACACCGCTGGCGGGGGTGAGGCTGCCCGCGGGCTCGTACCACCTGCGCTTCACGCGGGAGGACCACGCGCCAGTGGAGCTGCCGCTGGTGCTGGAGCGAGGGGGCCATGAGCGTGTGAACTTGAAGCTGCCGGCCCATGTGCCCGAGGGCTTCGTCCATGTGCCGCCAGGATGCGCCTTGCTGGGCAGCGCGGACCCGGAGGACGTGCGCGATTTCATGCATAGCCCGCCGCTTCACCGTGTCTGAATGGAGGAGGGGTATCTCATCGGCCCCACGGAGGTGACACTGGGGGACTGGGTGGAGTACGTGGACGGCCTCCCGAAGGGCACGCCCGCGCGGCATGTGCTGGAAGAGAAGCGCGCCGGAGGCGCGGGGGCGCTCGTGTTGAAGCGGCCCGTGGACGGTGAAGGGTGGCGCTTGACGCTGTTCCAGGGAAACAACCAGGCG
>QKJM01000888.1 GCA_003249315.1 Archangium sp. | reverse complement strand
TTGGTGGCCAGCGTTTGAGACTGTTCCTTGGTGCCAAGAAAAGGCTTGAACCCCTGGAGCTCGAGGGAAAGCGACTCCAGGTCCGCTTCGAGTTCTCGGAGCTGGAACTTCAGCTCGTACCAAGGTTCGTGATTGGGTAGATCCGGTAGCAGATCTTCTACTTCGTAGGCCATGGATTCTACCTTTCGGCTACTTGCAGGGCAGTAGCTCGCCGACCTCTTCGCCCATCAACAGAGCGGCTTCGGCGAGGCGAGCTTCGATGTCGGTGATTTGAGCCGGGGTGAATGCATTGCGTCTCTTTTCGAGTGCAGAGATGAGCTGCTTGCGACTACGACACCGCTTGAGTTCCTGGCGGATATTCTGCATGGCCGTCTTGACCTCATTCCACCAGTGTTTTCGCGTTTCCTCCCGAGGAGCTTTGTCGGGACGCTTGATTCCTCCTATCTGCTCCAGTCCGAGAATAAGTGCCAGATGCTCCGCGATGACATTTAATTGGCTGTTGACGGACTTTCCATCTACTGCCGTGGACTGGATGGCGGATTCCGCATGTTTCGATGCGTCCAGTGCCGTTTCGACGGATTGCCGGGTAGTAGATCGACTACCAGGGCCGCATGCAGCGGGATCCCGGAACTTCTGCACACAGCATTCCCAGGAGTTGACGCAATCCACGAATGGTTGTTGGGCAACGGCGGGAAGGCCGGAGACCAACATTCCTCCCAGCGCAAGGGCAATGTGTATGCTGGTTCTCCAGTGAGATGACGTGGAGTTGCGCATTGCCCGGGTTGCAGATGATGTGTGTTTACCAGGACACACGGTTGCAACTCTTCATGGGGTTCTGTTCGCGAACGCGCAGGATCGCCTTGCGCTCAAGGTCGAGCCGCTTGCGTGGGTTCCGCTCACGCTTCAGGAGAATGATTTCTGGACTCTCTCCTAGACATTCGGAGTTTTCCCGAGCAGAGCGAGGCGCGCGCTCTTCAATGCATGAAGACTGGCCGATCCGAAGCCGGCCATATCTACCACGCTGCAGATAGACACCTGGTGTGCAATTTCTGCGCACCTGCTTCTGTCGTCTCTTTTCCGGGCGGCGCTTGGTGAGAGCGGCCCAGGTGAGGCTGAGTGTGATGAGCGCTATTCCTGTTTTCATGGTGTCTTGAGGTGCAGGAGTCCGCAGGGTTGCGGTATCGCTGTTCGAATTCTGCGGCAATGGGATTTAAAAAGCCCCAACGAGAGTTCGTTGGGGCTTGGTTGAGGTACTGGAGCAGAATCTGCTGCGTTGAGAGCTGCCTCGTTCGTCAGCGCGAGTCAGCTACACCCGCTCGTCGTGCCGCAGTTGCTGCACTTGTAGCAGGCCCCGTTGCGCACCATGATCTCTCCGCACGTGTGGCACGGCGGCGCGTCCGCTTGGTTCAGGTACGTCGCCCGCTGCTTCGTCATCGGCACCGACGCCACCTTCACCGGCTGCGGCGCGGCTTCCATCTTCTCCACCGCCGCCTCCATGTCCGTTCCCTGCTCGCTCGGCAGGAACTTCAGCGACAGCCACCGGAAGATGTAGTCCACGATCGACTTGGCGATCGGAATCGCCGGGTTGCCCGTGAAGCCGCTCGGCTCGAAGCGCGTGTGGCTGAACTTGTCCGCCAGCACCTGCAGCGGCACCCCGTACTGCAGCGCCAGCGACACCGCCGTGGCGAAGCTGTCCATCAGCCCGCTCACCACCGAGCCCTCCTTCGCCATCACGCAGAAGAGCTCGCCCGGCGTCCCATCCTCGTACATGCCCACCGTCAGGTAGCCCTCGTGGCCTCCGATCGAGAACTTGTGGGTGATGGACCGCCGCTCGTCCGGCAGCCGCCGCCGCTCCGCGTGCGCCTCGTTCGCCGCCTTCAGCGCCGGCGCAGCCACCGCCGCCTTCGTGTCCTTCACCGTCTCCTTCGACGTGTTCAGCGGCTGCGTCCGCTTGCACCCGTCGCGGTACACGGCCACCGCCTTCAGCCCCAGCTTCCACGCCTCCATGTACGCCTTCTCGATGTCCTCCACCGTGGCGTCCGTCGGCATGTTCACCGTCTTGGAGATGGCCCCCGAGAGGAACGGCTGCGTCGCACCCATCATCTTCAGGTGCCCCATCCAGTGGATGCTCCGCTGCCCCTTCGCCGGCTTGAAGGCGCAGTCGAACACCGCCAGGTGCTCCGGCTTGAGGTGCGGCGCCCCTTCGATCGTCTCGTGTTTGTCCAGGTAGCTGACGATGTCGTGGGCCTGCGTCTGCGGGTAGCCCAGCTTCTCCAGCGCCAGCGGCACCGTCTGGTTGACGATCTTCAGCATGCCCCCGCCCACCAGCTTCTTGTACTTGATGAGCGCGATGTCCGGCTCCACCCCCGTGGTGTCGCAGTCCATCATGAAGCCGATGGTCCCCGTGGGGGCCAGCACCGTCACCTGGCTGTTGCGGTAGCCGGACTCCGTGCCCAGCGCCAGCGCCTCGTCCCAGGCCTTCTTCTGGGCCTCGAAGAGCTCCTCCATCACCCCGTGAGGCTGGAGGCCGTGGGCCGCCTTGCGGTGCTTGCGGATGACGCCGAGGAACGGCTCCTCGTTCTTCGCGTAGCCCGCGAAGGGCCCCTGCCTGGAGGCGATCCGCGCGCTCATCGCGTACGCCTCGCCGCACATCAGCGAGGTGATGGCCGCCGCGTAGTTGCGGCCCGCCTCCGAGTCGTACGGCAGCCCAGAGGCCATCAGCAGCGCGCCCAGGTTCGCGTACCCCAGCCCCAGCGGCCGGAAGTCGTGGCTGTTCTTCGTGATCTTCTCCGTCGGGTACTTGGAGAAGCCGACGATGATCTCCATCGCCAGCAGCATCACGTCCACCGCGTGCTTGAAGGCCTTGGTGTCGAAGTCACCGTCGATGGTGCGGAAGTGCATCAGGTTCAGCGACGCCAGGTTGCAGGCCGAGTCGTCGAGGAACATGTACTCCGAGCACGGGTTGGACGCGTTGATGCGGTCCGTGTTCGGGCAGGTGTGCCACCCGTTGATGGTGGTGTCGAACTGCAGCCCGGGATCTCCACACAGGTGCGCCGCCTCGGAGATCTCCCGGAAGATGTCGCGCGCCTTGTGGGTGTCCATCGGGCTGTTGTCGCGCACCGCCCTCGTGGTCCACGAGTCGTCGTTCACCACCGCCCGCATGAACTCGTCGGTGACGCGCACCGAGTTGTTCGAGTTCTGGAAGAACACCGAGGCGTACGCCTCGCCGTTGAAGCTCGGGTCATACCCGGCCTCGATCAGCGCCCAGGCCTTCTTCTCCTCGCTGGCCTTGCAGTGCACGAAGTCCAGGATGTCCGGGTGGCCCGCATCGAGGATGACCATCTTCGCCGCGCGGCGCGTCTTGCCCCCGCTCTTGATGACCCCGGCGAACGCGTCGAAGCCCTTCATGAAGGAGACCGGGCCGCTGGCGGTGCCGCCGCCGGCCAGCAGCTCCTTGCTGGAGCGGATGGTGGAGAGGTTGCTGCCCGTGCCCGAGCCGTACTTGAAGAGCATTCCCTCCGTCTTGGCCAGCGAGAGGATGGACTCCATCGAGTCCCCCACCGAGTTGATGAAGCACGCCGAGCACTGCGGCTGCTCCTCCACCCCCACGTTGAACCACACCGGCGAGTTGAAGGCCGCCTTCTGCCGCAGCAGCAGGTGCGTCAGCTCGGCGTGGAAGGCGTCCCGGTCCGTGGCGGTGGCGAAGTAGCCGCCCTCCCCACCCCAGCGGGTGAGGGTGTCCACCACCCGGCCCACCAGCCGGCGCACGCTCGTCTCCCGCT
>QKJM01000070.1 GCA_003249315.1 Archangium sp. | reverse complement strand
GAGGTTCCACCACGACTCCTCGCTCCCTCCCTCCGGCCGGAACTGGACCCAATAGGCGAAGATCTCGGCGTCTCGCTTCATCAGCAGGCGCGCCTCGTGGCCGGAGTGGCTCGAATCCTTCAAGGGACCCCACAGGCGGACATCCTCCGCACGCTGCGAGGGAGTCAGGTGCCGGACCTGCTCCAACATGGCGAGCATCCCGTCCAGCCCGCCGTTGAACTCGTCCGAGGCCTGGCGTGTGTCCAGGTAGAGCTGCGAGACGTCCCCCACCGAGAGCAGGGCCTTCCGCTGGCGCAGGCTCCCGGCGGTCACGCTCGCCTCCGCCGCGGGCAGCTTGGCGGCCAGGTCCTCCCGAGCGGGCAGGGCGTTGAGGAACTCGAGGTCATCGTTGGAGAAGTTCCCGCCGCACGCGGCGACGAGGCCGCCCAGGAGCAGGAGCCAGCGGATTCGCATATGCGCTCCTTTCACAATCGCCAGGTGACGAGCGCACCGAGCTCCCAGTAGCCGAGGGAGCGCTGCGCATCGACGTTGTAGACGAGGTAGTGGACGCGCCCGCGCCCTGTGAGTTCGAAGCGGCCCGGGAGGCGCAGGCGCACGCCGGCCACGAGGCCAGGGGTGAGGACCGCATAGAGCTGGTCCGGAAGGCTCGCATCCTCGAAGTCGCGGCCCATGACGAGGTACGCGAGCCGAGCCCCCACGAAGGGCGCCACGCCGCCGGAGGCAGAGGGCCACTCGGCGACCAGGGAGGTGCCCAGGCCGAGCACCGAGTAGCGGTAGCGAGGGCCGGACAGCGTGGGTAGCTCCAAGGTGGCCCGCCGCCCGCCCAGCGACAGGTCGAAGTCCCAGCGCCAGTCCTTGCGGAAGTAGTGGTGCAGGCCCACCTCGGCGCCTAGCAGCGGAGTGGAGAGGAAGAGGTGCTCGCGCGTGGGCGCGTCGAAGAAGGACTGGTAGCCGCCGGTGAGCCCCAGCGTCCAGAAGGTGCGCCCCGGGGGCTCGGCGCCCTTCACCGGGTCATCCGAGAAGGGGGCGTCGCGCAGCCGGGACTCGTCGAGCACCGTGAGTCGACCGCGTCGCACCTCCACCTCGCCGATGCGCAGCCGCTCCGGCAGTCGCCGCTTCACCCGGTACGTGCCGGGCGCCAGGGCCACTCGCCGCTCGACGCCCTCGGCCTTGTCCAGCTCCGCGACCACCAGGCCGCTCGGATCCACGAAGTAGTAGGCCCCGGGAGGAGCGGAGTCCGGCACCACCAGCCCCTCGTCGCGAGCCCGCAGATCCGTCAGCACCACGTCGCCGTTGCCGGCCAGGTCGTAGCTGAAGGTGGGGTGCTGCGGCCCGGCACTGCTGTCCGCGGTGTCCGCCACGGTGCGGGCATAGGCATGCGCATAGGCTTCGAAGAGCGTCACCTGTCCGTCGCCCGAGCGGTCCGCGTCTCCCAGCAGCCCGCTGGCCAGGTGGTGGGAGAAGTAGCTGCCGCCCAGCAGGTCCGACTCCTGCGAGTCCTCGTTCGCCGCACTGGAGGTGAGGATGACCAGTCCACGGGCCTCGTGCGTCCCGCCCGTGTCGATGGTGAAGGCCGGGGCGCGTCGGGCCCCCTTCGTCCGGGTGAGTGCCCCCGAGCGACACGAGTCCAGGATGGCGATGCGGATGTCCGCGGGCGCCGTCTCCAGCCGACGCTTCAGCGCCTCGAGCGCCAACTGACTGTCACCCAGCCGCAGCGCACCGTCCTTCGCGTGGCCCGAGTAGTAGACGAGCAGCACGGTCCGCTCGCCGCGCGCTCGGGCTACCCTCGCCGCCGCTTCCAGCTCCGTCAGCGCGTCGAGCAGCTTCGCCGCCTCCTCGTCCAGCAGCAGCCGGGCATCACCCGGCGCCACCCCGCCGAGTCGGAGCAGTAGCTCGTGCATCCTGCGCGCGTCCTCCCGTGCGAAGCTCAGGGGCCGGGTGCCCGGGCCGCCCTCGTCATTGCCCGCCACCAGCGCGAAGCGGCGAAGAGGCTGGGCCTGTACGGCCGTGGCCAGCAGCACCCCCAGCAGGGTGAGCAACCAGGAGTGTCGGAGCACGCGCCTCATGGCTTGCGCAGCAGCCAGTGGGTCTCCTCGCCGCCCGCCCCCAGCGGAGGCATGGCCCCCACCTCTTGTCCGCTGGCCTCGAAGGCCCGTCGCGCCGCGGCTCGCACCGCCTCCACCTCCAGCGGCGCCTCGGAGAGCAGCACCACCACCCGCTCGAGGCCCGCGCCGGTGAACACCAGACTGTCTGGCAGCCAGTGCGTCCCGGCTCCCTCCTCCACGGGGAGGCTCGTCCCCTCCTCGGGGTAGAGAGGGGACACTGCGCCGGTCTCGTCCACCGACACCGCCAGCACGTACCGGTGCGGCCCCGGGGTGTACCCCAGGCGTACCCGCTCGCCCGGCGCGAGCGCCTCGGTGGTGCCCGGCATCACCGTTCGCTGCTCCGAGCCCTCGCCGCCGATGCGCAGCTCCGCCGCGGCTCCGTTGCCCTTGAGCCGGTTGGCGGGAGAGGGCGGGCTGGAGAGCAGCGGCCGGACAGCCACCACCAGCAGCACCGTGGCCGCCACCGCCACCCACATGCCATGACGCCGGGGGGCCGCCTTGCGCTCCACCCCGGCCGCGAAGCGCTCGAAGGGAACCTCCGCCTCGAAGCGGGCCTGGGCCTCGGAGAAGCCCCTCATCACCTCGCGGCACTCCTGGCAGGCCGAGACGTGGGCCTGGGCAGCCAGGGCCTCCGCGCCGGGAAGCTCTCCGACATGCAGTCGCCGCAGCGTCCACTCAGACAGGTGCGCGCTCATGAGACTCTCAGCTCCTCGTTCGTCAGGGCGGCGAAGCGCTCCAGCCGCTTTCGCACCGTGGGCACCGAGCGTCCCAGCACCGCGGCCACCTCCTCCAGCGTCATCTCACCCACCCAGTAATGCACCACCGCGGCTTGCGTCTCCGGGTCCACCCGGGAGAGCAGCGCGCGCACCAGCTCCCGTGTCTCCAGGGCCTGCTCTCCCCTGTCCCCCTCGGGACGGGCCGCCGCGTCCCGCTCGAACCAGCGCCGCCAGGGTGCCCGCTCGGCGCGAAGCTGGTTGAGGCAGTGGTGGGTGGTGATCTTCATCAGCCACGTCAGCGGCGAGGCCTCCCCGCGGAACCCGTCCGCGTGGGCGAGGGCGCGGGCGAAGACCTCCTGCATCGCGTCCTCGGCCTGGGTGGAGTCCTTCAACAGGTAGCGGCAGCGCTCATACACGCTGCCGCCATACGTCTCGTACAGCTCGCGCAGGCGCGCGCGCCGGTCCTTCTGACCACCATCGATGACCTTCAGGGCCGGCTGGGACATTCCTACGGGCGCTCGCGTCGGCTGGGGGAACGGCCCTTCATTCTACAACGAGGAGTAGATGGCGGTGGTGAAGACGCAGTCGCTGTCCTCGGTGCCATAGCCCACCTGGGGCGCATAGCTGGCGCGCAGGTAGCGGCTGGCGAAGCTGTTGTCCCAGCACTCGTTGAGGGAGGCCTCGCCCACGAGGTTGCCGCCCGACAGCTTGACGTCCGAGCGGCCAGCACCGTTCTCCTGCCAGCGGCTCTTGATGGAGAGGGTCTCGGGCTCGGCGGTGCCGGCGGGCTGGTACATGTCGGTGAGCACCTTGAAGTCGAGCTCGCCGCCCTGGTCCGGAGTGGCCGCGTAGAGGTAGTCCGCGTCCACGAGCTTGTCTCCGTCACGCACCTGGCGGAACTCGGCCGTCACCGTCACCTGGCTCGCCTCGTCCTCGCGCGAGTAGCGGACCATCATCTGGCCCACGTTGTCGTCATGCTCCGGCAGCGTCTGGGCCGCATCCCAGTCGATGGTGAAGTCACCCGAGCCGAAGCCCTTCCGCGGCAGGCCGGTCTCGTCCTCCGCGGCGGTGTGGGTGCCGGTGAGGATGGAGATGAACTCCGTGTCCTGCGCCTCCTTCGCCTTGGCCTCGATGACGTAGCTGTAGGTGTGCTCGCCCGTCTTCTTCACGGTGAGCTTCCAGGTGTTGGGGCTGAGCGCGTCGGTGTGCGGACCCCACACCGCGGTGTCCTCCAGCAGCGTGGTGGGGCGATGCTGCGTCACCTTGTCCACCAGCCCCAGTACCGCCAGGGTGCCACCGTTCACCACCACGGTGGCTCCGCGGCTCAGCTTGTACAGGTCGCTGGTCTGACCCTGCTCGGCCTGTGCCTGGACTTCCGACTCCAGGCCCTGGCCGCTCTTCTCTGGCGCCTTCATCTCCACCTGCTCCCGGGTGGGCAGCGCGGCGCGGAACTCGTCCTCACGGTCCATCTGGCCACAGCCGGCGAGCATCAGGGCGGTACACAGCAGGCTCTTGCGAATCATCTCTTCGTCCTTTCGGTGGTCCCACCCGGCCTCGAGAGGCCGGCGCGGGTCGTTCACCGCCATGGACACGGCACCGCCAGAAAACAGAAAAGGCGCTTCGTCGATTTCGTCCAGGCGAGCAGTCATCCATCCAGGAGTCACGAACAGGGCGAGGGGGCTCGATCCGATAGCGCAGAGCCAAGGAGAGAAGCCCCATGCCCGATCTTCAAATCCGTCCGACCCTCTTGAGCCTGGCCTCGGCCTTTCCTCCCTTGACGGTGAAGCAGGAGGAGGTGAGTGAGAGTCTGTCGAGCGGGTGGTACCGAGACGTCGCCCAGGTAGGCTCCATCATGGAGAAGTCCCGGGTCCGTCGCCGACGCATGGCGGTGAGTCCACGCGAGCTGATGGCCCGAGACACGCTGGGGGTGGGCGAGCGGATGCTCCTCCATGAGCGCGCGGTGCTGGAGGTGGGCACGCGCTCGGCGGAGGCGGCGCTGCGCAGGCAGGCCCGAGAGCGCATCGGCAGCCTCCTCATGGTGTGCAGCACCGGACCCATCACCCCGACGCCGGATCTGCTGCTGGCTCGCGAGCTTCGCTTGCGACCCTCGCTGCGCCGCACCTTCGTCGGAAACATGGCGAGCGGCGCCGGGCTCAACGCGCTCTCGGTGGCCCTGGACGGCCTGGCGGCGCGCCCGGATGATCGGGTGCTCGTCAATTGCACGGAGATCCACTCGGTCCACCTGCGCAACGAGCCGACCCGCGAGCAGGCGGTCATCCACTCCCTCTTCGGCGATGCCAGCAGCTCGTTCGTCCTGGGGCTCGATGGGCCCGGCGCCGGGCCGCAGGTGCTGCGTTGTCTCTCCTGGCAGCTCTACGACGCGCATGAGCTCATCTCCTGGAAGCTCCTGGACGACGGGTTCCGGATGACGCTCTCGCCCGCGGTGCCCTCGCTGGTGGCCGAGCACATCGGGTCGTTCATCGGCGCGCTCCTCGGTCCGGAGGGGCTGGGGCTCCAGGACATCACGCACTGGGCCCTTCATCCGGGGGGGCCGAAGATCGTGGAGAACCTGGCCCGGAGACTCGGGCTGAGCGACTCACAGCTCCGTGCCACCTGGAGCGTCCTGTCGGAGTACGGCAACTGCTCGTCCGCCACGGTGCTGCTCGTGTTGGAGGAGCTGCTCAATCAGGAGAAGCCGAGGCCCGGGGAGCATGGCGTGCTCTTCTCCTGCGGCCCCGGGATGACGATGGAGGGCGCCCTGCTCCGCTTCTGAGCGCGCGCTCGCCGTCACAGCCAGCTCTCCCCGACTCCACCCCTGTGTCGCCGGCCGAAGCGGCTGGTTCTGATTTCTCCTGGAGAAGACATGTTCGACATCATCGTGATTGGTGCGCGCTGTGCGGGGGCCACGACGGCCATGTTGCTCGCACGCAAGGGATTGAAGGTCCTGGTCGTCGACCGGTCCACCTTTCCCAGCGACGTCATTTCCACGCACTTCCTGTGGCCGCATGGCGCCTCCTACCTCAACCGCTGGGGGCTGCTGGACCGGGTGCTGGAGGTGACGCCCTCGCACACGGTCGTCAACCTGGTCAACGAGGGCATCCCGCTCGAGGGGACCGTCCCGGAGGAGCTGCTGCGCCAGTACTTCCAGCTCTTCCATGGGGATGACTCGGGGATCGTGCAGCGCTACTGCTCGGTGCGGCGGCGCGTGCTGGACAAGCTCCTGGTGGACGCCGCGGTGGAGGCTGGCGCAGAGGTCCGCGAGGGCTTCGCCGTCGATGAGCTGCTCGAGGAGGACGGCCGGGTGGTGGGCATCCGCGGGCGCACCCGTGACGGCACGCGCGTGGAGGAGCGGGCGCGGGTCATCCTGGGGGCGGATGGGCGCAACTCCTTCGTCGCGCGCACCTTGCGGCTCCCCAAGTTCGACGAGCGCCTCAAGTGTACGTTCGCCTACTGGACCTACGTCTCCGGCATTCCGCTGGACACAGTCCACATCCACCGGCGTGGACGGCTCGGCCTGGGGTTGGTGCCCACCAACTTCGGCCAGCACATGGTCCTGGTGTTCGGGCCGAGCGAGTGGGGCACCACCTTCCGCCGGGACGTGCCGGGAAACTTCCAGAAGGCGCTGGACTTCATCAGCCCGGAGCTCGGTGAGCTGGTGCGCGGGGGCCAACGCGAGGAGCGCTTCTACGGGACGCTGGACCAGGCGGCCTTCCTGCGGCCCCTCTTCGGCCCGGGCTGGGTGCTGGCGGGGGACGCGGCCTGCTTCCGGGATCAGTGTACCGCCACCGGCATGTCCCATGCCTTCCGCGACGCGGAGCTCGTCTCCACGGCCCTCGAGGAAGGGCTGTCCGGGCGCAAGCCCCTGGAGGAGGCCCTGAAGTCCAGCTACGAGAGCCGCCGGCGCGGCCAGGTGGCCTCCGCCTACTACGACTTCGTCTGCACCCTCGCGGAGATGAGGCCGCCTCGCCATGACGATCTGAGCCTCTACGTGGCGCTGCGCAGCAACCCGCAGGAGACCAACCGGTTCATCGCCACCATGTGTGACGTGGCGCCCGTCGCTGACTTCTTCCAGGCCTCCAACATCTTCCTGCTCACCGACGTGGCCAAGGAGAGCTCGAGCCAGCACCCCATCTTCGAGCGGTTCGAGGCCACTTCCCGGACCTACCTCCAGAACCCCTTCGCCTGAACCTTTCCCTTCACGGAGAGAAGAGCCTCATGGAAGCCCTGAACCAACGAGACGACAACGAGCTCATCCACAGCCTCCTCGACACCGCGGAGCGGGCGGAGAAGTACCTGAGCAACCGCTCCTTCTCGGAAGTGCGCACCGTGCCCGAGAGCCGTGAGGCCTTGCGAGGCTTCGCCCTGGAGTTGGGAGCGACGGCGGAGGAGACCTCCGAGATGCTTCGCAACTGGACCACCCATGTGCCCTGGGACGAGCTTCTTGCGCTGCGGCATGGGGCCGAGGTGGCGGAGCGGGACGAGGCGGCGCTGCATGGCCTCTGGGATTTCCTCCAGCGGGAGTTGCCCGCCGTACACGCGGCGCTGGAGGAGATGAGCGAGCCCCCGCACCTGCGCCGGAGCGTGGATCCAGACGAGGAGTACGCGCTGGACAAGAACCTCAACGACTTCTACCTGCCGGGGGGGCGTGATCTGCTGGCGCGCACCGAGGAGTTCCACGGCTGGGTGGAGGCGCGACGCAGGACCGAGACGTGGCAGTACTCCCGCCTGCTGGACGCGGCGCCGGGGAGCGTCGCCTCCATCCGAAACGACACGGGACGCGCCACCCGGGGAATCAACTTCAACTCCCAGGACTACTTCTCCCTCAACGCCCACCCGGCTATTCGCGAGGCAGCCGCCCAGGCGTTGCGAGAGTTCGGCCCGCACAGCGCCGGCTCGCCCATCGTGCTGGGAAACACCCGCTACTCCGAGGCGCTGGAGAGTGAGCTGGGCGAGCTGCTTCACATGGAGCACGTGATGCTCTTCCCCACCGGCTGGGCGGCCGGCTTCGGCTCCATCATCGGGTTGGTGCGGCAGGAGGACCACGTGGTCATCGACAAGCTGGCGCACGCCTGCCTCCAGCAGGGCGCCAGAGCGGCCACCCGGAATGTCGTCCGCTTCGAGCACCTGCGCCTCGAGTCGGTGCGCCAGCATCTCCAGGCCATCCGTGCCCGTGATTCACGTAATGGCATCCTGGTGGTGACGGATGGCCTGTTCTCCGTAGACGCGGACTGGCCGGACCTGGTCACCCTGCAGGCGCTCTGTCGGGAGTACGACGCCACCCTGTTGGTGGACGTGGCACACGACCTGGGAGCACTGGGGCCCGGTGGCAGTGGCGTGCTGGGGATGCAGGGATTGCTGGGCCAGGTCGATCTGGTGATGGGCAGCTTCTCGAAGACCTTCGCCTCCAACGGGGGCTTCCTGGCCACGCGCTCGGAGGCGGTGAAGCAGTATGTGAAGTTGTTCGCTGGTACCCACCTCTTCTCCAACGCGCTCTCACCGACCCAGGCGGCGGTCGTCCTGCGGGCGACCCGAATCGTCCGCTCTCCGGAGGGCGAGCTTCTTCGGAGGCGGCTCTTCCGGGCCATCCACGCGCTGCGTGACGAGCTGATCGGGCGCGGGCGGACCTGCATGGGAGAGCCTTCGCCCATCGTCCCGCTGCTGATGGGCAACGAGAAGCTGGCACGCATCACCAACCGCCTGCTCTTCGACCGGGGGGTGCTGGCCTTTCTGGTGGAGTTCCCGGTGACGCCGGTCGGCTCCGCGCGCTTCCGCCTGCAGGTGCAGGCGGCGCACACCCCCGAGGAGGCGCGCACCGCCGCTCGCATCATTGACGAGGCCATCAACGACGCCCGTGCCTACATGTCCAGCGCCTTCGGCACGGGGCTGGCGTGAGGCGGGAGCCGAGATTCGCGACGACTTCCGTCACAACGGCGGGGAGTCCGCTCCAACCAGGGTGGGTGAGGGGATGTGAACACAGTTCCTCGTGAGGATGGATGACATGAAGATCATGAAGGAAGACATGGGGTTGGTGGGGAGGACCTTGAAGGCCGGCTGGCACGCGCCGCGAGCCTCGTCGCGAGTCATCGAGGGCAGGGTGGTGACAGGAATCAACCGGTTGTTCGGCGAGCCGGTCCATGAGCTCGGTGCGCTGGGGACCCTAGGCTTCACCACCGTGGCGGGCTTCAACTGCGACGGGACGGAGCCGATACCTCTGACCTCGAGCTCGCCCCTTGACACGGTCCTGGCGAGCACGGTGGATCCCGCCATCCTCGAGGCGCTGGGGATTCCGCCCGAGAGCGTGGATCCCAGCCGGCTCGATGTTCCGTTGAACGAGGTGGGGGTCATCACCGGCACGGACGGGACGCGGATGTCCGTGCGCGACCACCTGTCCGCGGGGCAGCTCGAGCCGAGCCGGGTTCACTCCAGAGGGCCCATCACGCTGGGGCAGTGGCTGAAGGCTCGAGGCAGGGCGCGGCTCCGCTGCGTGGGCGGGAGGGCGTTCATCGAGATGAGGTTCCGCGGCCTCGTTCCGAGAGGCCTGTACACCGTGTGGCAGGTGCTGGTGGGAGAGCAGGGGCCCGTGGCCCTGCCCATGGGTGGGGTGCCGAACGTCGTCGTCTCCGATGGCTACGGCCAGGGGAACTTCTCGGCCCGGCTCAACTTCTGCCCGCTCGCGCTCCAGGAGGGAGAGGTGCCGCTCGCCATCATCGAGGTGCTGTACCACTCGGATGGGGCCGCCTACGGCGCCGTGCCGGAGCTCCAGAAGGCGGGCTTCCCACCGGGTCTGGTGACACACGTCCACCTCGACTTTCCCGTCTCGGCCCGGCCGGTGATGTAGCGCACGGGCGCGTCTTATGGAGGTGACGGCCACGTTCCCGGGTCAGGGAGCGTGGCCGTCCTGTCTCGGTCTTCATGCCCGCGGATGCGCCTGGCGCCCGGCTCGACGTCACAAGCGTGGTGCCCCCACTCACTCCCGCAGGTATGACGAATCCTTCTCAGAGACTCTCCCCAGCGGATTATGAGACGGTGGACGCGCTCGCCGCGACGCTGTTGCCCTCGGACGATACGCCAGGGGCGGCGGATACGCCGGTGGTCCCCATGATCATCGGCATCCTGAAGGGCCATCCGGAGCAGCTCGAACTCTTCAGGTCCGCGCTGGCCCGGATCAACGGGCTCGCGCGGGGTACCTATGGGGACGAGCTGGCCCGGCTGCCGCCACCGTCGCGCGAGGCGCTCATCGGAAGTCTTTCCGCCCGGCAGGAGTTCCACCCGTTCTGGCCCATGTTCCGGACGTTGCTCATGCTGTGCTTCTACAGCATCCCGAAGGTCTGTCGTTCCATCGGGCTTCCCGGGCCGAGCATCGATCAGGGCGGACTTCTCCCTGGCACGAGAGGGGAGGAGAGCGCATGAGTTCTTCCCCTCCGGAGGGAGTCTATGACGCCATCATCGTGGGGATGGGCGCCGCCGGCTCGGTCTTCGCTCATGAGCTGACGAAGGCGGGGTGGCAGGTCCTGGCCTTGGAGCGAGGCCCGCGCTACCCCCGGCACCTGAAGGACTTCACCGAAAACGACATGAGCATGTGGCGGCTCCTCTGGGACAACTCTCCCTACCAGGTGGAGGGAAACGGTTTCCATCGGACGCCCGACCTCGGACTCGGAGTGGGAGGTGGTACCCTCTCCTGGTTGGCTGTCAGCCCTCGCTTCTTCGAAGGGGACTTGCGCTTCAGGAGTCGCCACGGACGACCCGTGGGCAGCTCCGTGGAGGACTGGCCTCTGTCCCTGGCCGAGCTTGAGCCCTGTTACGACGAGGCCGAGGCCCAGATGGGCGTGTCCGGGCAGCGAGGCCCGTGGGAGTCGGAGACCCGGCGGGAGTTTCCCAACCCGCCCATGGGCTACTACAAGTCATCCCTGCTGCTGCGCGACGGCATGGCGCGGCTCGGCATCCGCTCCGCTCCCGGCCCCGTGGCGATCAACTCCAAGCCCTACCAGGGCCGAGGTCCGTGCCTGAACTGCGGATACTGCCGCTCCGGTTGTCGCGTGGATGCCAAGTACCAGGCGGATCAGGTGCTCGTCGCACCGGCCCTGGCGACGGGGAGGCTCGACCTGCGCACGGAAGCCCTGGTGACCCGGGTGGAGATGCTTCGAACCGGGACGCGCGTGGACGGAGTGACCTGGGTGGAGCTCCGCACCCATCGCGAGCACCGGGCGTTCGGCAAGGTCGTCATCGTCTGCAACAACCCCATCGAGACGCCTCGGCTCTTCCTCAACTCGGCCAATGCCTTCCATCCCCATGGCCTGGCGAACGCGCATGATCAGGTGGGGCGCCACTTCTTCTGTCACTCGAGGACTCTCGGACTGGGCTTCACGGAGCAGGAGCTGGAGACGTCCGTGGGCCACGGCATGGGCAACCTCATGTCGTTGGACTTCCACGAGAGCGGTCCGGAGCAGCCCGGCTCGGGTGGCTTTTCGCTCCTGTCCCTCAACGGAACGGGGGCCAGCCTCCTGGCGGCGGAGCCGCTACGCCACTACATGGGCAGTGGGTTGAAGGAGCGGATGAAGCAGTACAACAAGGCGCTCCTGCTGGTGTCCTTCGGTGAGGGGCTCCCGTCCCCCGAGAACCGCATCACCGTCGATCGCTCGAAGCTCGATTCCCACGGCCAGCCGATCGCTCGTGTGAGCTACACACTCCTGGAAAACGACCTGTGTGTCTCCAGGGCCGCTGGCAGGAAGCTGGAGGAGGTGCTGTGGGCCTCCGGTGCCAGGGAGGTTCATGTGCTCACACCCGCGCTCGAGGCCCACCCCATGGGGACGATGCGGATGGGGGCCAACTCCCGGCTCTCCGTGACGAACCCCTATGGACAGGTGCATGGCATCGACAACCTGTTCATTGGAGGCGCCTCGCTCTTCGTGACGGGGAGTTGCGTGCCTCCCACGTTGACGTTGCATGCCCTGGCGCTGCGAACCGCGAGGCACCTCGTTCACCAGGGGGGGGCGCTGTTGCGCCGCCATTGATGGCGGCCGCGGCTCCCCTGGCCGCGGCCGCGGTCATGGTCCTCAGGTCGACCCGGGGAGACTTCTCACTTGCAGGTGGCGCCGGTGTTGGACCAGCCCGAGCTCGTACACTGGTAGATCCTCGAGTCCGTGCCGCACACCCGCATGCTGCAGAAGGTGCCGTTGGGATCGATGCTCTGTCCGCCCAGGTGGATGCCTCCGGAGCAGCGGCAGCCATTGCAGAAGGCGCTGCATGCACCCGTCTTCAGGTTGTTGCAGGCGGTGGGATCCAACCCGGTACACCAGTTGTTGACGATGTTATCGCGGTTGCCGCACGAGGTGTCCCAGCCGCTGGACTGGTAGAAGGGGAGCAGGTCCGTGCGGGCGTTGAGGATGCACTGGGTGCAGGCGGTGCCGCAGTACGCCGTGCCGACCTTGATGGGCCAGCTCTGCTTCTCTCCGAAGAACTCGTACCCGTCGCGCACCATCTGGGCCATGAGCGTGGCGGAGGTTCCGCTGGTGGGGGCGCGCACGTCCCACTGGAAGGTGTTGTAGCTCCCCGGCGCCACGTTCTGGCAGAGATAGGCACGGGCGTCCGTATTGGAGCTGGAGTAGCCACCGCATACCGGGAAGGAGCTCCACCGCATGCTGTTGGTGCTGGCCGAGCCAGTGGACAGACGGTAGGCGGTGGAGCTGCTCCAGGTGGTTCCCCCCGTGTTGCTGGCCCGCACGCTCACGCTCCGGATCTCCCCCGGCATGAGGAAACCGGGCACGTTGCTCTGGGTCTCGTCGAGGATGGCGTTGTTGCCGGTGCCTCCACCGCCGCCGTCCCACCGGTAGCCCATGGCCAGCGCCTGGCTGAAGTCATCCTTCACACCCTGCAGGTCGCTGAAGCCGTAGGTGAGGCTTCCCTCGTAGTCCTTGTTCCAACGGAACAGCACCAGCGAGCGCACCTTCGGCGTGTTGGACTGGTTCCAGTCGTTGATCTCCCGGTAGGCCTCGCGCACCCAGCCGTTGTTGGTGTTGAGCCAGGCCTGGTTGGCCGGAGGCTTGGTGGCGCACCAGATGCTGTTCTCCGTCTGATCCGTCTCGGTGATCATCACCGGAAGGGAGCGCAGCCCGGTGGGGATGACGGCCATGTAGTCCCGGTAGGCCCGGAAGTGGAAGTGGTAGTTGGTGTAGGGGGCGTTGGTGAACTTCTGCGTGCTGGTGATCAGGCTGGGATCACACCCGTGGGTATAGGTGTGCATGATGTGGGCCTGGATCTTGGACGCGGGGATGCCGGTGATGACCTGCTGCCAGTACTCCACGTAGCCGGGGATGCCCTTGGCGGCGTCCGGGGGCGCGTAGGTGCCGGAGGGAGCCGGGGCGATGCGCTCGTTGGGGGCCACGGCCTTGATCGCGTCGTAGATGGTGTTGTAGGCGGAGATGTAGCGGCTGGGGGTGATGGGCTCGCCGCTGGAGCCGCCGGGCCACTCACGCGGCAGGTTGGGCTCGTTGCCGATGATCCAGTAATGAACTCCCGGAGAGCGGCTCACGTAGGTGGCGGCGCGCTGGGCAAAGGCCGGCACGTCCGCCTGGCGCGGCAGCGTACCGTTGGGCTCGTAGCCATGGTTGATCCGGACGATGACGCCATAGCCGTTGTTGGAGAAGCCGCTGTAGTCGCGCCCGTAGTCGTCAGGAATGACCGTGAAGACGATCCACCCCTTGTTGTTGGGCATCAACGCGGTGCCGCCCTCGTCATGGATGCCGTAGATGTAGGGGGGATCATTCGTGGCCGCGGCCTGTTGCAACGTACCCGGCTCGGGTGAGACCAGCGCCGTCTCCTGGCTGTTCCCACAGCCCGCCACCAACCAGCTCAATGCTACCGCGCAGGCCACGGCCCACACCCTGCTTCGTTTCATCTCTCAACCCTCTCTTGATGGAGTTCCGGGTCCCTGACCCGGAAGCGGAGCGCACCATGCCTGCTCAACCATCAGGAGTTGTGAGACAGCACCTCCTGGAAGGAGCTGGGGATGGAGCGCTCCTCGTGGGACGGCGCGACGGCCCGGCGCTCATGGGCAGGGCCGTCGCACCCGTGCTACGGAATCACGTTCTCGGGCACGTGCGACCGGAACAGGATGACCCGGTTGATGTAGCCGATGTCATCGTTCTGGAACACGGAAGAGCCCACGATGAAGCCCTGGGCCACCAGCAGGTTGGAGACGCGGTCGGTCGTCTCCGGGCGGAGGTTGTAGACGAGGCCGTAGAAGGTGGTCTTGTTGACCTCGGTGATCC
>QKJM01000852.1 GCA_003249315.1 Archangium sp. | reverse complement strand
CCGACCCCCACCTGAACAGGGGCTTCGTCTCCCGGAATTCCAAGACAGATATTGATTACGGAGACACACCACCAGGCATTGTGAGCCAGCTCACTGGTTCCATGTGAGCTGGCTCACTGGCTCCATGGAGGAAATCAATCATATCCTATGCTCATTGATGGTTCCCTCTCTGCACAGGAGACCGACATGGGCTGGTTGAATCCCTTCGTCACCAATTTCCACGAGTGGAAGCAGATCACCCGGCGGACCACCGCGGACAGCAATCAGCCCCGCGTCCCGCGGGATGAGGGCGTCCAACGGAAGCCGGAGCTGGAGCTGGGGAAGCATCCCTTCAGGGTCAACATCCCCGATGCGGTGCTCGTCGATCTCCGCCGGCGCCTGTCGAAGACGCGGTTCCCGGGAGACTTCGGCAACGACCAGTGGTCCTACGGCACCGAGCAGAACTACCTCAGCGAGCTCGTGCGCTACTGGGAGAAGGACTTCGATTGGCGTGCTCAAGAGCAAGCCATCAATGCCTTCTCCCACTACCGCACCTCCATCGAGGGTGTTCCCATCCACTTCATCCACGAGAGGGGCCGGGGGCCTCGCCCCATCCCGCTCATCCTGAGCCACGGCTGGCCCTGGACGTTCTGGGACATGAACAAGCTCATCCGTCCCTTGACCCATCCGATCGAGTTCGGAGGGGATCCACGCGATGCGTTCGATGTGGTGGTGCCCTCGCTGCCCGGCTACGGCTTCTCCACGCCCCTGACGACGACCGGAATCGAATACACGAGGACGGCGGACCTGTGGGTCCAGCTCATGGAGGGGCTCGGCTACTCGCGCTTCGCCGCGCAGGGGTGCGATCTCGGCGCTTTCGTCACCTCCCAGCTCGGCCACAAGTACGCGAACCGGATGATCGGCATCCACATCACCTTCCCGATGCCCCTCGATGCCAACACCAAGGGCCTTCCGCCGCCCTCCGAGTACAGCGACGACGAGCAGGAGGCACTCCAACGCACTCTGAACTTCGCCCAGACCGGCAACGGCTACGCGATGATCCAGAGCACCCGCCCCCAGACGCTCTCCTATGCCATGCACGACTCGCCAGCGGGCATGTGCGCCTGGTTCCTCGAGAAGCGCAGGGACTGGAGCGACTGCGACGGTGATGTGGAGAGGGCCTTCACCAAGGATGAGCTGCTCACCGCGATGACCCTCTACTGGGTCTCCGAGAGCTTCAACAGCGCCGCGCGCTTCTACTATGAGAGCACCCACCACCCCTGGACGCCCTCCCACACGCGCACCCCTGTGGTCGAGGCCCCCACCGGGGTGACCATCATGCCCAGGGATGTCGTCCAGATGCCGCGGAGATGGGTCGAGCAGTACTACAACCTCCAGCGCTGGACGATCCTCCCCGCTGGTGGGCACTTCGCGCCCATGGAGCAGCCGGAGCGACTGATCGAGGAAATCCGAGCCTTCTTCCGGCCACTGCGAGGCTGAGGGAGGAAGCGAGCCTCCCGGGGCGACGAACCGGAGAAGTCACGGTATCGTCGCCCCCGAATGGCACCCACCGATCCAAAGTCAGCCTCGCCCCTGCCACAGCCGGAAGGCGTGCCCCAGGAGGCCCCTGTCCACCCCGCCGCCTCCACGGACAACCCGGAGCTTACCTGGCTCCGCACCGTCTACCGCCCGAACGAGCGCCAGCTCACCGTGCGAGCGGTACTGGCCGGCATGGTCATCGGCGTGGCGATGTGTGCCTCCAACCTGTACGTGGTGCTGAAGACAGGCTGGTCGCTCGGCGTCACCATCACCGCCTGCATCCTCGCCTACGGGGTGTTCCGCCTGCTGAACGCGCTGCGCCTCTCTCGCAGCGAGTTCACCGAGCTGGAGAACAACGCCATGGGCAGCGTGGCCTCGGCGGCGGGGTACATGACGGGCGGCGGAAACATGGCCGCCCTGCCCGCGCTCATCATGCTCACCGGCATCCGTCCGGAAGGGTGGGGCCTGGTGCTGTGGTTCGCCACCATCTCCGCGCTGGGCGTCTTCGCCGCCATCCCCATCAAGCGCCAGCTCGTCAACATCGAGCAGCTCCCCTTCCCCACCGGCACCGCCACCGCGCAGACGATTCAGGCCCTGCACAGCCACTCGGACGAGGGCGCGAAGAAGGGCAAGCTGCTCGGACTGGCGGCGCTCGCCGGAGGCGTGCTGGCGTGGATCCGCGACGCACGCGGCGCGTGGATGCCCTTCAACCTCCCCGAGCGCTTCGGCCTCCCCTTCAGCCTCGGAGGGACGCCAGCCTCCACCTATACCCTCGCCTTCGACAACAGCCTGCTGCTCGCGGGCACCGGCGCGCTGATGAGCTTCCGCGTCGGCTGGTCTCTGGTGCTGGGCGCGCTCCTGATGTGGGGCGTGGTGGGGCCCAAGCTGGTGGCCGAGGGCATCATCTCGGGCCCGGGCTACAAGCCCGTCCTCACCTGGGCCATCTGGCCGGGAGCGGCCATGCTGGTGAGCTCGGGCCTGCTCTCCTTCGCCTTCCAGTGGAAGAGTGTGGCGCGCTCCTTCTCCGGGCTGGCCGGCACCCTCACCGGCCGCAAGGCGGCGCGGCAGGAGGACCCCCTGGCCGAGGTCGAGTGCCCGCCCTCCTGGTTCCCCCTGGGCTTCGCGCTGCTCGGCCCGGTGGTGGTGGTGCTCGCCTGGTGGCTGTTCGACATCCCGATGTGGGCCGGGCTGGTGGCCCTGCCGCTGGCCTTCGCCATGGGCATGGTGGCCGCGCGCGTGACGGGAGAGACGGACACCACGCCCACCAAGGCGCTCGGCCCGCTCACCCAGCTCGTCTACGGAGGGCTGCTCCCCGGGCAGCTCGTCCCCAACATCATGAGCGCCAACGTCACTGGCGGCGTGGGGCTCCACTCGGCGGACCTGCTGACGGACCTCAAGAGCGGCTACCTGCTCGGTGCGCGCCCCCGCCAGCAGCTCTACGCGCAGCTCTTCGGGTGTGTGGCTGGCGCGCTGGCCATCGTCCCCATGTTCAACCTGCTCATCCCGGACGTCAGCGTCCTGGGCAGTCAGTCGCTCCCGGCGCCCGCGGCCCAGGTGTGGGCAGGCGTCTCCAAGGTCATGGCCACGGGCCTGTCCTCGGTGCCCGAGTCCGCCCGCTGGGCGGCGCTGTGGGCCGCCCTCGCGGGCGCCCTGCTCACCCTGGGCGAGAAGTTCGCGCCCGCGAAGGTGAAGCCCTTCATCCCTTCTCCCACGGGGCTGGGCATCGCCTCCATCATGCCCGCCTACAACGCCATCTCCATGTTCCTCGGCGCCGCGGTGGGAGAGTGGGTGCGCCGCCGCCGCCCCGAGCAGTACGAGGGCGCCGTGATTCCCATGGCCTCCGGCGGCATCGCCGGGGAGAGCCTGGTGGGTCTGGTCATCATCATGCTCAAGAACTTCGCCGGCATGCCCAAGTAGCCACGCCCTTGAACGGCTCGTCCCTCATCAGCAATTCTCCGAAAATACCTCGTCAGGACTCGTCGGTGAGCGCGTCTGTCCCAGGCGAAAGGAGCGGTGAACAAATGCTGGTGACGACGAAGCGGACGGCGATGAACCCCGAGCAGAACGACAATTCCATCCCCTTCGGCGCCCACCTCGACACCGAGCCGGCCACCGCCCCGCGCCATCCGGGGCACCTCTCCGCTCGCGGTGCATACGACTGGCAGCGCCTACCTGGTCTCTCCTGACGCTCCGCCTCGACATCCCCGAGGCACGGCGAGAGAGGCCGGGTCCCCAAAAGGGTCCCGGCCTCATGCTTTTCCAGCCTCCGCCGGGCGT